>CAIMCU010000073.1 GCA_903839585.1 uncultured Actinomycetes bacterium
TCCACTTGATAGATAAGGCTAAACCGAGCGCTAAGGCCGTCAGCCATAACCTTCCTCGAATAAAGAGATAAGAGGCTAACAAAATAAAGAAGGCCAAAAAGTTATCAAGAAGTGATGTTCGTGAATGAACAAGTGCTAACCCATCCACCGCCATCAAAGCGCTTGCTAAGAGCGTCAGGAACCTTGAGTGGAAGAGTTCATGTGCAACTAAAGCGATCAAAATAATCATGGCGGTACCAAAAACTGCGGTGGCGATACGCCATCCAAAAGGGTCGTCTCCAAAAATCTGCATTCCTGATGCGATAAGCCACTTACCAAGAGGTGGATGCACGATGAACTCTGCTTTAGTGCCATCCATTTCGACGCCGTACTTTAAGAAGTCGCGTGCTCCATCTACGTAGTAGATCTCATCAAAGACCAACTCCTTGGGTCTACCAAGGTTGATTACGCGCAGCAAAAATGAGATCAGCGTTATGAAAGCTACCGCAAGTACCTGCATGAGATAAGGGTATGTGTGATTGGATGGAAAAACTGAGAGGATACGGACATGGCTCTCATCTTGGCTGCAACACCATTGGGTAACCCTTTGGATGCAAGTCCGCGCCTCATTAAGGCGATCGAGTCGGCAGATGTGATTGCAGCCGAAGACTCCCGCAGATTTCACAGATTAGCATCAGATATTAAGGCCACCTTTAGCGCCAAGGTCATCTCCTTCTTTGATGGCAATGAAAGCGATCGCACATTAGAGATTCTCGAACTCTTGCATGCGGGTAAAGAGGTTTTAGTTGTTTCAGATGCGGGCATGCCAACGGTAAGTGATCCAGGTTTTCGTTTGATGCGGGATGCGATTGCACAGAACTTACCTGTAAGTGTGATCCCTGGACCAAGTGCACCGACGATGGCGCTTGCACTCTCAGGCTTACCAACAGACCGATTTACCTTTGAGGGATTTCTTCCACGAACATTAGGACCGCGACAAAGCGCATTTGAAAATCTTCGATTTGAAGAACGCACCATGATTTTCTTTGAGGCGCCACATCGTTTAGAGGAGTCACTTTCAGATGCGGTTGCAATTTTGGGATCAGAGAGAAAAGCTGCGATTTGTCGTGAGATGACTAAGACTTATGAAGAGACTATCCGTGGCGGACTAGGCGAACTCCTTGAATGGGCGCAAAAGAGTGAGGTACTAGGGGAGATCACCTTGGTCATTGCCGGCGCAGAGTTAGGGAGTGCGGAAAAAACTAGCGAAGATATGGTCGCACGGGTTCGTGAGTTTGAGACCGCTGGAATGGATAGAAAGAGTGCAATCGCAACGGTAGCCAAGGAGTTTGACCTGCCAAAGCGCATCGTTTATGCCGCAGTAGTCGATGCCAATAAGATGAGCTCGTGAAGTCCTTTTACCTAACAACGCCTATTTACTATGTAAATGATGCGCCTCATATAGGCCACGCTTACACCACCGTTGCAGGCGATGTTCTAACCCGCTGGCACCGTCAACGCGGCGAGTCCGTCTGGTTCTTAACTGGAACAGATGAACATGGACAAAAGGTTATGCGCACAGCACAGGACAACAACGTAGCTCCACAGGAGTGGGTAGATCGCCTCGTTGCAAATGCTTGGAAACCAAACTGGCAAGCACTCAACATCGCTAACGATGACTTTATCCGTACTACCGAACCACGACATACAGAGCGTGTACAAAAATTTTTGCAATCACTTAAAGACTCAGGTCATATTTATGCAGGCAAGTATGAAGGTCCTTACTGCGTTGGATGTGAAGAGTTCAAACTTCCCGGCGATCTCATCGATGCAGATGGTGAGAAGCTATGCCCAATTCATAGTAAGCCGGTTGAGATTGTTAATGAAAACAACTGGTTCTTTAAGCTTTCAGCCTTTGTCGAACCGCTGCTAGCGCATTACAAAGCCAATCCAGAAGCGTGCCAACCAGAGAGCGCCCGCAATGAAGTGATCTCCTTTCTTGAAGGGGGAGTTTCAGATCTTTCAATCTCGCGTTCGACCTTTGATTGGGGAATTCCTGTTCCTTGGGATACCGATCAAGTTGTATACGTTTGGTTTGACGCACTTCTTAACTACGCAACCGCTGTCGGTTTAACGGATGCACCAGATAGCGAAGGTGGTAAGAAGTTCGCCGGAACATGGCCAGCTGATGTTCACCTTGTGGGTAAAGATATTTTGCGCTTCCACGCTGTTATTTGGCCTGCGATGTTAATGGCTGCCGGTGTAGCCGTTCCAAAGAAGGTCTTTGCACATGGATGGTTACTTGTCGGTGGCGAAAAGATGAGCAAGAGCAAGCTCACCGGAATCGCTCCATCAGATATCACCGATCATTTCGGAGTCGATGCCTTCCGTTACTACTTCCTTCGTGCAATCCCATTTGGCAGTGATGGATCCTTTTCCTGGGAGGATATGTCAGCCCGTTACACATCAGAGCTTGCAAACGACTTTGGCAACTTGGCTTCACGATTAGCCGCAATGATTGAAAAGTACTGTGAGGGTAAGGTTCCAGCGGTAGCTAACGACACAACTCTTTCCAGTGCGCTCAAAGATACGGTTGAAAAGGCTGATAAGGCTATGTGTGCCCTTGATTTCCAAGGTGGAATCAACGCCGTCATGGATTTTTGCAAGAAGGTAAATGGTTATGTAACTGAGAAAGAGCCATGGATTCTTGCCAAGGATCCGGCTAATAAGGTGCAACTTGATGAGGTTTTGTACAATACCGCTGAATCAATTCGCGCACTTGCGGTTTTGTTGCACCCAGTAATGCCGGCGACAACGCAAACTCTTTGGGAAAGTCTTGGAGCCCACTCAGCAATTGGCGCGATTGGTTCACAAAAGATTGAGGATGTTGCAAAGTGGGGTCAACTTCCTGCAGGAACAACTGTGACCAAGTCGCCTGTTCTCTTTCCACGTTTAGAGATTAAAGAGTAGTTTCTATGGCTGATCGCCACAATCGAGACTTGGATCGCCAACCCGCTCCACTTCCTAAACCACTTCCTGTACCAACCGTGGATGCTCATGCACACCTTGAGATTGTCACTAACGCTAGACCGGACTCTCCAGAGGTTTTAGCTGTACTTGATGAAGCAAAATCTGTTGGAGTCGACCGTGTAGTGCAAGTGGGTTACTCAGCCGAGCAGTCCAAATGGTGCGCCGAGTTAGCTGCTCTTTATCCAGGACGAGTTCTTGCAGCGGTTGCACTTCACCCTAACGAAGCGCCTGTTGTCGAGGATTTACAGGCAGATCTGAAGATTATTGAGGAGTTAGCTGCGCAACCACGTGTTCGTGCAATCGGTGAGACCGGTTTAGATTACTTTCGTACCCCACCAGAGCTTCGCAAACGTCAACAAGACTCCTTTAAGTGGCATATTGAGTTAGCAAAGAAAACCAACAAAGCCCTAGTTATTCACGATCGCGACTCTCACGAAGATGTCTTATCAATTCTGCTTGAAGTTGGAGCTCCTGAAAAAACCGTCTTTCACTGTTTCTCTGGCGATGTTGCAATGGCAAAAACTTGTATCGATCGTGGATACGTTCTCTCCTTCGCAGGAACTTTAACCTTTAAAAACGCCCCTGAGTTACGAGAGGCGGTGAAGCTTGTTCCCTATGAGCAGCTGCTCGTCGAGACTGATTCACCATTCTTGGCTCCAACTCCGCACAGAGGTGCGCTCAACACCCCTGCACAGATTGCAAACATTGTCAGAGCGATGGCGGAGGAGCGCAATGAAAGTGTTGCAACCCTTGCACAAGAGCTTAGTAATAACGCTGAACGCATCTTCGGATCCTTTGCATGAGTTTGCTAGGA
>CAIMCU010000074.1 GCA_903839585.1 uncultured Actinomycetes bacterium
GAGTTGAACCACTTAACTGTGCCTGTTGCCATGTATTTATTTTCCTTCGATATGTGGGTGTTCAAGAAATCCTCAAACACGGTCTTCCTCTTGCGCCAGCGATACCGATTATGCAAAACATGAAACGGGTACTGATTAAGCGTCCGACTGAGATTAAGGGTACTGCCTACGCTGGGGTAAACCTAACCGCCGACTAGACGTTGAGCCTGAGGAGGTGTAAAAATAGGTCATCTAGCAAGCGCATATGGGCTGGGGAAGGTCGCATAAGGCGCACCTTGCTAGGAGATCAGTAAATGAAGCAGTTGTCCTTGCCTGCCCACGAGAAGGTTCGTGTGGGTGGCTATCTTGTAATTCATAGCGCGCCATCTGCGCTGCGCCAACATATTGAGTGGGGGCTGCAATCTCTTTTGGGCAACTCTCTGCAAATTGATTGGAAAGCACAACCGCACTTTCCCGGAACGTATCGAACAACTGTTGAGTTTAAAGAGCTGCGCGGAATGTCGGCCAAGATTGCAACAGCGCTTCGCAACTGGCACTACCTAAGGTTTGAGGTTCGTGAGGAAACGGTGAGTGGTGGCGAGTACTTCCGATTCACACCAGATCTTGGAATGCATCGCAGCGAAATTGATGGACTTGGAAACATCATTGTTGGCGAACACCTCATTCAAGCCGCGCTTGCAAAGAGTTTTGATGAAGATTCAATCCGCGAATCGATATCTACTATCTTTGGAAAAGCCTGGGAATTAGAGCTAGCACCACTTCGAAACGTTGAAATCGAGGAGGTCGTAAGACTTAAGGCAATCTAAAGAGGTAGGATATAAATATGACAACACCAATGATGCAACCAGAGAGTCCAATTATTCAGATCGAACGTCGTAAAGCGCTAGCAATTATTATCGCTTCAACGATTCTTGCTTCGGCAATCGGCGTCGGACTCTCACTCGTTGGATCTGGCTTTGCCTCCCGCACTAACAACGGCATCGTTGTAACCGGCTCTGCGCGTACTCAAGCCACAGCAGATAACGCTGTATGGGTTCTCTCTGTCTCACTATCTCGCTCTCAAGTTGCCGATGCGGTCTCTAAAGTCAACTCTGATGTTGCAGCGGTCTCTAAGTACTTAACAGATGGTGGAATCCCAAATACCGCTCTTACCCTCGGCCCGGTTTCAACCTATGGCAACGAAGAGTATGTAAACGGCAACAACACAGGACGCATTCTTAACTACCGAGCAACCCGCGATGTAACCGTTCGCACAAAGGATGTTCAGCTAGTTTCAAAGCTTTCACAAGGCATTGGTTCAATTCTGCAAAGCGGTGTGAGTGTTAACAACTACGGCCCTCAGTACTACATCTCAACCCTCTCAGATCTTCGCCCGAAGCTACTTGAGGAAGCGATGGCCGATGCAAAGCTTCGTGCACAGTCGATTACAAAGGCCGTCGGTGGATCTGTTGGATCTGTTATCTCAGTTAAAAGCGGCGTCTTCCAGGTGACAACACCCGACTCAACGATGACATCTGATACCGGTGCCTATGACACCTCAACTATTGAAAAGACCGTTACATCGACTGTGTCTGTTACCTTTAAAACAGATTAACTCTCTACAGCGGAATATTGCCGTGAGCTCCACGGCGATGTGGTGCACTTGCTAACGCCTTAGCTAAAGCTTGGCGCGTATGGCTTGGCTCGATAATCTCATCCACCGCACCGATTTCAACTGCGCGCGCAACGCCCCCTGAAACCCGCTCATGCTCTGCAGCTAACTCAAGCTCCATGTCAGCGCGTTGACTCTCAGGTAGATCTGCAAGTAAGCGACGGTGCAGAACGCGCACCGCAGCAACAGCACCCATTACTGAAACCTCAGCCTTTGGCCAAGCAAATACACGGGTTGCACCGAGAGCCTTTGAGTTCATTGCGACGTAAGCGCCACCGTATGCACGTCGTGTAATCAAAGTTACGCGTGGAACAACAGCTTCACCAAATGCGTGCAACAGCTTTGCGCCACGGCGAACAGCA
>CAIMCU010000075.1 GCA_903839585.1 uncultured Actinomycetes bacterium
CTTTATTAGTAAAGAGTCAGCGCCCTTACAGGGTAAGTAGATTTAACTTAGCTCTGGATTAGTTCGCCGAATCGGCATCTTTGTAACTGGATAACTTAAATCCTCTAAGAAGTGCGCAACTATCGCGCTAAACAACCCTGGCTTTTCCTTTGGTACTCCATGCGATGTTCCAGGAATTACAGCGAGCTGACCCAGCGGTAGCGATTCATATAGTTCAACTGTATGGCTATGTGAAATAACATCATCATCGCCAACTAAGACCAGTACTGGGCACTGGATCTTTTGCAGATCCTGCTTGGTAATACTTGGTTCGCTCTTCCAGATGCCCACCATCTTTGCAATCTTTTCATTTAATGTGTGTGGTGCATCGGGCGAGGTCAGGTTGTACTCAGCTTGATCCTCCTCACCAGCTAACTCGATAGGAATATCGATAGAGGTTCCGCTTGGGTGAAAGTTAGCGCCTATAGCGACGATTGATTTGACCAGGTCAGGGCGAGCAATCGCTACGAGCAGCGCAATGATTCCGCCATCGCTCCAGCCGATTAAGTGCGCTGGCTCTTTAACGACATCTTCAAGGTATGCGATCGCTTCCTTCATCTGAAAATCAAAGTGAAAGCTGCCCGGTTGATCGCCTGTGTAGCCATGGCCGGTGCGGTCGTAGGCGAAGATATGAAACTCATCCTCTAACTGCGGAACGATTGTGTAATCCCAATGAGATGTCTGACTTAAACCACCGTGAAGCAGAACAACAGCCTCACCATCGTTATCCCATTCGTAGTTGTAGAGCTGGTGCCCACGTAAATCTATGTACTCAGGCATACCGCTTACATCGAATCCATTATATGACGGTTGCCTCGGTCAAAGGTTAAGTAGTTCCAGGTCCAGTCAGCCATGACACCGACCTTGTTGCGTCCACCTAGTAAGTAGAAAAGGTGGAGCCAAAGCCATGCATACCAAGCGATAGGACCCGCTAACTGAATGGAGTTAACTTGAACGATTGCTTTGTGGCGACCGATTGTTGCCATAGAGCCCTTATCTCGGTACTTAAATGGAAGTATCGATTTTCCTTTGCTGATGTTAACAATCTGCTTAGCTACCCATCGACCTTGTTGCATTGCAACAGGTGCAACCATTGGATAGAAGCGACCCTTCGAATCCTTTGTTCCATTGATGTCACCGATCGCCCAAATATGCGGGTAGTTGTTTACCTGCAATGTGTCGGTGCAGTCGATACGAGTTCCAGCAAGTGGAAGGTTTAACAATCCACCAGTTGGCTCGCCCTTAACTCCAGCTGCCCAGATTGTGACCTCTGAAGGAATTGGATCGCCGCCCTTAATAAGTATTTGACGTGGCTTGATCTCTTGCACCGCGGTGTTTGTCAGAACGATTACGCCTAGTTTTTCTAGGTCACGTTGTGCACGGGCGGAAAGTCTTTCACTAAACATCGGAAGGATTCGTGGTCCAGCTTCAATCAGGTAGATATCGATGTGATCCGCTGCGTGCGCCAAATCATTCTTTAATGGACCGCGCTTTAACTCAGCTAATGCACCAGCCATCTCGACACCTGTTGGGCCACCACCGACAACGCTCAGCGATAAACGGGTGTCATCCTCAAAGCGACATAGATCCTCAAAGCGACGCATGACTTCAGCACGGATAGCGATTGCTTCATGGACGCTCTTCATACCGAGTGCGATATCTGAAACGCCTTTGATACCAAAGTCTGCCGTTGCAGATCCGAGGGCGACGATTAAGTGATCAAACTCAAGAACCTCTGAGCTATCTAGCTTTACAGACTTGTTCTTGTGATCTACAGAGATGGGAGAGCCCATACGAAACTTAATATTTGTATCGCGAAGTGCGCCACGGATGGGATGCGCTACGTGATCTGCTGCAAGGCCTGCTGTCGATACCTGATAGAGCAGAGGCAAAAATGTTTGAAAGTTGTGTCGATCAACGATGGTGACATCGGCATCCTTTCCGAGTGCGCGGGCAGCGGTTAACCCACCAAAACCAGCGCCAAGAACGACCACGCGAGGTCGAGTAGAAGAAGCCATGGCTGCAGTCTAGGCTCTTATCCATGGCTGAGCAGAGTGATAACCGTCGATACCTAGTTACAGGGGCTTCGGGGTATGTAGGTGGGCGACTTGTCGGCAATCTCGTTGACGATAACAGCCAAGTGCGGGTCTTAGTCCGAGATGCTCAAAAAATTAAGGATCAACCATGGGCTTCGAAGGTCGAGATAGTTGAAGGCAACGCAAACTCCTTAGATGATTTAAAGAGAGCGCTTAAAGGTGTTCATACTGCGTACTACCTGCTTCACTCAATAAATCTCGGCAAAGATTTTGATGAGATTGAATCAAAGATGGCTCAGAACTTTGCGCAGGCAGCGCAGGAAGAGAAGGTCTCCCAGATTGTTTACTTGGGAGGTATTGCAAACGATGAAAACAGAAGTCAGCACCTTGCATCACGAATGAACACTGGTGCACAGCTTGCCTCTGGTTCGGTTCCAGTTCTCGAACTACGTGCCGGAATAATTATCGGTTCAGGCTCTGCCTCCTTTGAGATGCTTCGTCACTTAACCCACAGACTTCCAATTATGACCACACCCAAGTGGGTCTCCAATCTGACGCAACCAATCTCAATCCGCGATGTTTTGTACTACCTACGAAAAGCTGCACACCTTGAAAGACCTGTCGGCAGAGTTTGCGATATCGGTGGTCCTGAGGTTTTGTCCTACTCAAATATGATGCAAAAGTTTGCAAAGATCTCTGGGCTTCGCAAACGTTGGATCATTCAAGTTCCTGTATTGACCCCAAAGCTTTCTAGTCTCTGGATCGGTTTTGTTACACCGGTGCCGACCTCACTTGCACGCCCACTCGTCGAATCACTTATTAGCGAGGTTGTTGCAGATCCTGCAAAGAGTGTTGCATCTGTAATTGCTCCACCACCTGAGGGCTTAATCGATGTTGAACGTGCAATTACTTTGGCGCTATCGCGCATTGCAGACTCAGATGTTCAGACTCGATGGTCGGATGCGGCCTTCCCAACTGCTCCTTGGCAGAAAGCTCAAGGAGATCCTGAATGGGCTGGCGAGATGATTCTTCGAGATCGACGCGAGATAACAACAGATAAATCAGTTCAAAGCGTTTGGGAGAGCGTCGAGAGAATAGGTGGCGACCACGGCTGGTATGGATCTACATGGCTTTGGTATATCCGTGGCTTGTTAGATCGCGCAGTTGGTGGTGTGGGATTGCGTCGCGGACGACGCGATCCAAATACATTGCGCATCGGAGATAGTTTAGATTTTTGGCGAGTTGAAGAGTTAGAACGTGGTCATCGTCTAAAGCTTTACGCCGAGATGGTTCTTCCTGGCAAAGCTTGGCTTGAGTTTGTCGTTGAGGAAAAGAATGGAAAGACCCACATTGTTCAAGAGGCAAGCTTTGCACCGCATGGATTAGGTGGGCAGATTTATTGGTACTTAATTCTGCCTCTCCATATTTTTATCTTCCCAACAATGCTGCGCAATATTGTTAAATCCTCACGCTCTTAAATCCCACACTTTTACGAAACGCTCCCATACGATTGCACCATGTCAGCGCTTGAGAACAACGAAGTTGAAGGTTCAACTTTGACTGAGCTAGAAGCCAAGATCCTCGACTTCGAGGCGAACTGGTGGAGATTTGCTGGCGCCAAAGAGTCTGCGATTAAGGATCTCTTCGACCTCAACGCCACCCGGTACTACCAACTACTCAACGATTTGATCGACCGCGATGACGCTCTGGCTGCTTCGCCAATGCTTGTAAAGCGTCTGCGTCGCCTCCGTGAGGCTCGCATGCAGGCCCGCGCAGCTCGATAAGCCTCACCAGCAACTCCGTATGGGCTCAATCGGTTAGCCCGCTCACTCTGCGTTTTACGTTCGCTCAGCCAACCAATTGAGCCCTTCACTCAGATGAGTGACTCCAAATTGCGCCTACCCGCCGGCTCGCGTAGATTTGGCGTTAGCACTCTCAGGGTGCGAGTGATAATTTCACTAGATCTATCTATAGGGAGCACAACTCATGGCAAAGCAGATTGCCTTTAATGAAGAAGCACGTCGCGGTCTAGAGCGCGGAATGAATGTCTTGGCCGATGCGGTCAAGGTAACGCTAGGACCTCGCGGACGTAACGTTGTTCTTGAGAAGAAGTGGGGAGCACCCACTATTACTAACGATGGCGTATCCATCGC
>CAIMCU010000076.1 GCA_903839585.1 uncultured Actinomycetes bacterium
ACGAGCTCTTTGATTTAGATAACGCCCGCTTGAGTTTGCGTGGGGATTTAGGTTTAGCGGTCGATCGTGGTCGAATTGTCCGCGAATCCATCGCAGTAATCATTGCAGATCTAGAGGCTAAGGGCGATCAAAGCATTCTCGCCCGTCGCTTACGCGGAATTTAACTAGCGGGCCCTTGGGTGAGCGTTTGCATACGCCTCACGCACCTTATCGATAGTTACCAAGGTATATATCTGAGTCGTTGTAACTGACGCGTGACCAAGTAACTCCTGCACAACTCTAATATCTGCTCCCCCGTCCAATAGATGCGTCGCATATGAATGCCGAAAAACGTGTGGTGATATCTTCCCGCGCAACCCAGTTGCATCAGCTGCATCGGAGACAATCTGCCATGCACTTACACGTGATAGACGAGTACCGCGTGAATTCAAAAAAAGAGCCGCATTGGCGTTCTTCTGCTTACTCTTTTCCGCAAGTGCGGGTCTAGTTCTAGTTAAATACTCAGACAGGGCCTTCATTGCGTAACTGCCGATAGGAACAATGCGCTCTTTAGATCCTTTTCCACGAAGCTTTACCGTTGATACTGCGCTTTGATCATCTGTAGATGAGGCGATGTCGTTGAGATTAATTCCGATCACCTCGCTTACTCGCGCCCCGGTTCCGTAGAGAAGCTCGAGTAACGCAAAATCCCGTAGGGAGATTGGGTTATCTAAACGCTTTGTAGCGTCAATGAGGCTCGTAATCTCAGAGACAGTTAAAGCTTTAGGAAGCTTTCTCGTTAACTTCCGGCGCTCAACCGCTTGCATGGGATTGGCAATCTCATACTCGATACCCAGGTAAAGATAAAATGATTTAAGCGCCGAGATTGCTCTATTGATACTTGCGGATGAAAGATCTAACCCTTTGAGAGAGGCCTCGTAACGGGAGATATCCTCTTCAGTCAGGGATGAATATTCCAAACTTTCGCTATTAATAAAGAGCGCAAACTTACGCAGATCCCGATCGTAGGCTGTTATTGAGTTTGGTGATAACCCCTTCTCAATGCGAAGGTGATCTAAGAAGGATTTAAGAACAACCTCAAACTGCATAGCCATGAGCTAATGCAACAGCAGGAAAAGTAACTTTGCCAGCATGAACATTCAATCCAAGGGCCAGAGCTGGATCTGCGGCGGTAGCTTTCTCCCAGCCGTTGTTTGCTAAAGCTATCGCGTACGGCAAAGTTGCATTTGTTAACGCATAGGTCGATGCCACCGGAACAGCACCCGGCATGTTTGCAACACAGTAAAAGATTGAGTTATGAACCTTAAATGTAGGCTCGGCATGGGTTGTAGGGCGTGAATCCTCAAAACAACCTCCTTGATCAATAGCAATATCTACCAATACAGAACCCACCTTCATGGAAGCTACCTGCGCATTAGAGATGAGCTTTGGAGCTTTGGCACCGGGTACAAGCACAGCGCCTATAACTAAATCTGCGTTCTTTATCTCGCGATCAATGGTTGCAAAGGATGAGGCAAGGGTCTTAATCCGACCTTGATATAGAGAGTCGATGTGTGCCAACCGCGGAAGAGATTTATCCAAGACTGTTACATCTGCGCCCATTCCCATCGCAATAACCGCGGCGTTAAGACCGGCACTTCCACCACCAATGACAACTACCTTGCCTGGTGCTACACCTGGTACACCCGCCATCAGGACACCACGTCCCCCATGAGGTTTCTGCAGAGCGCTAGCGCCAACCTGTACCGACAAACGTCCAGCGACCTCACTCATTGGCGCTAGCAGTGGAAGGTATCCATTAACGCTCACCGTCTCGTAGGCGATTGCTGTTGTTCCACTCTTCAGCAAAGCATCAGTGCATTCGCGAGATGCGGCTAGGTGAAGGTAGGTAAAGAGAATCTGGTCTTTGCGAAGACGTGGGTACTCTGCTGCAATCGGCTCCTTAACCTTCAAGATCATCTCCGAACTGCGCCAGATCTTTTCAACATCGGCTTCAATTCTTGCGCCAACAGCTACGTACTCAGAGTCTGGAAGCGAGGAGCCAACACCTGCATCCTTTTCAACAACAACCTCGTGACCTGCACGAATTAACTCAGCTGCACCTTCTGGTGTTAGCGCGATTCGATACTCATGAACCTTGATCTCTTTAGGTACACCGATGAGCATTTTTAGCCTTTCTTAGCGATAGCAGCTGCGATCAATCCAACAAAGAGTGGATGTGGCTTGGTTGGCCGTGAACGTAGCTCTGGATGCGCCTGAGTTCCCACGTAATAAGGATGTACCTCTACCGGGAGTTCTACAAACTCAACGAGATCCTTTTCCTTAAAAACGCCTGAGAATTGAAGGCCAGCCTTTGAAATGCTCTCTCTATAAGCGTTGTTAACCTCATACCTATGTCGGTGGCGCTCTGAAATCTCAGTAGCCCCATAGACCTTTGCAACGATAGAACCTGGCGTAAGGCTGGCTTTATAGAGTCCAAGGCGCATACTCGCGCCCATATCCGCTTGGCCTGCAACGATCTGCTTTTGATCATCCATAGTAGCGATGACATGTGTTCCTGAGTTTTCATCAAACTCCGCTGAGTTAGCGTCCTTAATTCCGGCTAAGTTGCGCGCTGCTTCGATAACCATGCACTGCAAACCTAAACAAAGACCAAGGGTTGGAATGCGGTTCTCACGCGCAAACTTCAGAGCACCTAACTTGCCTTCAATGCCGCGGATTCCAAAACCTCCCGGCACGCAGACTCCATCAAGGTTGCCGAGTGCGTTCTTCGCTCCGTCCGCAGTTTCACAATCATCGGATGGAATCCAAACAATCTCTACCTTTGCATTATTGGCAAAACCACCAGCTCGAAGCGCCTCAGAGACCGAGAGATACGCATCTGGAAGATCGATGTACTTACCAACAAGCCCAATACGAACGTGGTGTGCAGGGTTATGGACCTTCTTTAAAAGCTCATCCCACTCCCCCCATTTAACATCGTGGCCACCCAGCGAAAGTCTCTTAACAACGTATGCATCCAAACCCTCGGAGTACAAGACCTTAGGTATGTCGTAGATCGATGGGGCGTCAACTGCAGCGACTACCGCCTCTAGGTCAACATCGCACATCAGAGAAATCTTCTTCTTAATTCCTTCTGGGATATGACGATCAGATCGCAGCACGACCGCATCCGGAGCGATACCGATGCTTCTCAGCGCTGCAACGCTGTGCTGAGTTGGCTTTGTCTTGAGCTCTCCAGATGGTCCGATATAAGGAACCAGCGAGATGTGTAGGTAGAAAACGTTGTCACGGCCAACCTCCTGTCGAAGTTGACGCGCCGCCTCTAAGAAGGGTTGGGACTCAATATCGCCCACTGTGCCACCAATTTCGGTGATCACGACATCCACATCAGATGAATCCATCGCTAG
>CAIMCU010000077.1 GCA_903839585.1 uncultured Actinomycetes bacterium
CGATGAGTTGGCCAATTACGAGCGAAGTCATTGTTTTGGCGACAGAGTAAGAGGGAAGAATGGTTTCTGCACTCTTTCCGTTGAGATACTTCTCGTATGTGATTTTCCCATCTCGAACTACAAGGAACGCGTTTGTATCTGTGATCTCCATAAACTCATCGAAGGAGATCTGCTTGCCATCCCAGGTAACTTGCTCAATAGATTCTGGCTCACCAGTCATCCAGGCGATCGGATTTGAAGCTTTAATAGTGTGGAAGGGCATGAGATCCGGGGTCTTTGAGGCCGGAGCTAGTCCCAGCTTTATCGCCGCAATCGGTTCTGGATAACGAATCGCCTTTGTTAAGCCAAAGAGCGCTAGATAAAAAACAATGAGAACAATTACCGTATTACGCAGGACCTTCTTAAATGTATGCACGTCAGTAGGGTATCCCTAGATAGACTTCTGGGCATGGATGCAGTGGCGATAGTTTCAGAGTTAGCACTCAAAGCCCGCGCCGCTGCACGAACACTTTCATCATCCACTGGGGCGCAAAGGAAAGCCGCACTCCTAGCCATCGCAGATGAGATTGATAAGAGAAGTGCAGAGATTGTGGCCGCAAACGCCAAAGATATTGAGCGAGCACATGCTGATGCGATGCATCCACAGACCGTTGATCGCCTCTTTTTAACGCCTGAGCGAGTAAAAGGAATAGCTAACGGTGCACGTCTTGTTGCCGATTTAGAGGATCCACTTGGACATACGTTGCGCGAGTCCACACTTCCAAATGGCTTACATCTTCTTCAGAAATCTGTTCCCTTTGGTGTCATCGGAATGGTTTATGAGGCTAGACCTAATGTGACAGTAGATGCGGCAGTTATTTTGCTAATGTCAGGTAACGCAGCCCTTTTGCGCGGCTCATCATCTGCAGCGGCAAGTAATCAAGTATTGGTCAATGTCATGCGAGATGCCTTGGCAACGACCAAGATCTCTCCCGAGGTACTGCAACTTGTTCCATCCGATGATCGCGCAACCGTTAAAGCGCTACTTAACGCCCGCGGCAAAGTTGACCTTGTAATTCCACGGGGCAGTGCCGCTCTAATCCGCATGGTTGTAGATGAGTCAACTGTGCCAACTATTGAAACCGGTGCTGGGGTTTGCCACGTATTTGTCGATGAGTCTGCCGATATTGAAAAAGCGCTACCAATTCTTATTAACTCAAAGACTCATAGGCCAAGTGTGTGCAACGCTGCTGAAACTCTTCTAGTTCACAGATCAATCGCCGCAACCTTCTTACCAATGGCGCTTATAGCGTTAAGTGATGCAGGGGTAATCCTTCATTGCGATGCAACCTCTCAAAAGGTTGCAGATACCTTCAAGATCGCATCAACTTTAGCTACAGAAGATAACTGGTGCACCGAGTACGGAGTGCTTGAGATGAATGTAGCGGTCGTCGACTCAGTCGATGCTGCAAGTGATCACATCGCCAAGTACGGTACCAACCACACGGAGGCAATCGTTTCTGAAGATCAATCAAGCATTGATCGCTTTATCGCGCTCTCTGACTGTGCTGCGGTTATGGTCAATACCTCTACGAGGTTTACCGATGGAGAGCAGATGGGCTTTGGGGCTGAGATTGGAATCTCTAATCAAAAGCTCCATGCACGCGGTCCAATGGGTCTTGAGGCGATGACGACCACCACGTGGATAGTCACCGGCAACGGGCAAATTCGCAACTAACTGCATTAGTAATTAGACTCCACACCTATGAGCAGCCTTTCACGTGATGATGTTGCCAAATTGGCCGGTCTTGCTCGAATTGAGATGACTGAGGATGAGTTAATTGAACTCTCATCACAGTTTGGTGTAATTCTCGAGGCTGTTGCCCGCGTACAAGAGGTCAAGCTCGATGGAGTCAAACCAACTTCCCATCCGCAGCCATTAGAGAACATCACCCGCCCAGATGTTGTTTTCCCAAGTCTTTCTCCAGAGGATGCACTCTCTGGTGCTCCCGCTCAAGAGGATCAACGATTTAGAGTTCCACAGATTCTTGGTGAAGCTGAATGATTAAACAAACCGCTGCGCAGATGGCGCAGGCACTTGCAAAAGGTGAGACATCATCAGCTGAGTTAACGCAGGCGCACTTGGCACAAATTGCAGCGGTTGACTCAAAGGTAAAGGCATTTCTTCACGTTGATAACGATGGAGCTTTAGAGCAGGCCAGAGCGGTTGATGCAAAACGTGCAAAGGGTGAAAAGCTTGCACCTCTTGCCGGTGTACCTCTTGCACTTAAAGATGTCCTTGTGCAAAAGGGAGTACCAACAACGGCTGGTTCAAAGATCTTGCAGGGATGGAAGCCACCTTACGACTCAACCGTTGTCGCAAAGTTAAAACAAGCCGGTGTTGTCATTCTTGGTAAAACAAATATGGATGAGTTCGCAATGGGCTCATCTACCGAAAACAGTGGCTACGGTCCAACGTTTAACCCTTGGGATTTATCTCGAACACCCGGTGGTTCATCGGGTGGATCAGCAGCAGCGGTAAGTGCTTTCGAGGCGCCTCTTGCAATCGGTTCAGATACCGGTGGATCTATCCGCCAACCAGCTGCGTTAACCGGAATCGTTGGTGTTCGCCCAACCTACGGTGCGGTTTCGCGTTATGGATTAATTGCTTACTCATCGAGCCTCGATCAAGCGGGACCTTTTGGTCGCACAGTTCTAGATACAGCGATGCTTCACGAAACTATTGCAGGACATGATGCGCATGATGCAACAAGTATTAACGCGCAAGTTCCTGCTGTAGTTGCCGCCGCTAAGAGCGGTGATGTTAAGGGCATGAAGATAGGTGTTATCAAACAACTTCAGGGTGAGGGTTACCAGAAGGGTGTACAAACTCGATTTACTGAGTCTCTTGAGGCTCTTGCATCACTTGGCGCTGAAATCGTTGAGGTTGATTGCCCAAGCTTTGAGTATGCGCTAGCTGCTTACTACTTAATCGCTCCATCTGAAGCATCATCTAACTTAGCTCGCTTTGATGCCATGAGATATGGATTACGTGTTGGAGATGTAGATGGAGCTTCGGCTGAAGCGGTTATGAATATTACCCGCGATGCCGGCTTCGGACGCGAAGTAAAGCGCCGCATCATTCTTGGAACCTATGCCCTCTCATCTGGTTACTACGATGCTTACTACGGCAGCGCGCAGAAGATTCGCACCTTAATCATTCAAGATTACGCAAAGGCATTTACCCAAGCC
>CAIMCU010000078.1 GCA_903839585.1 uncultured Actinomycetes bacterium
GTCTCAAGATATTGCACAGGGCGTTGATGATGCCTACGAAAACCGAGTCTCTTCATCCGTTGATCCCCTTGATTTACAAGGCGCTGGGGATCAAGGTTTGATGTTTGGTTACGCATGTGATGACACAAAGGAGTTGATGCCTCTTCCAATTTGGTTGGCACATGAACTAGCAGCACAGCTCTCTAGTGTTCGAAAGTCTGGTCTCTTGCCGTATCTGCGCCCAGATGGAAAGACTCAGGTAACGATTGAGTACGACGGAGATAAGGCGATAGCTTTGGATACGGTAGTAATCTCAAGCCAACACTCTGAAGAGGTAGATGTCTTAAAGAAACTTACACCTGAGATTATCAAGCATGTTATTGATCCCATTCTTGAAAAGATAGATTTACCGCGCTCAAACCTTCGCACTCTAATTAACCCCACTGGTCGCTTTGTCATCGGTGGCCCTATGGGTGATGCCGGATTAACCGGTCGAAAAATCATTGTCGATACTTACGGAGGAATGTCGCGTCACGGGGGAGGGGCTTTCTCAGGAAAGGATCCTTCTAAGGTGGACCGCTCTGCCGCATATGCGATGCGTTGGGTCGCAAAGAACGTCGTTGCTGCAGGTTTAGCCCGTCGTTGTGAGGTTCAAGTAGCTTATGCAATCGGAAAGGCTCAACCCGTAGGTGTCTTTGTTGAAACATTTGGCACCGAGACGGTTCCTGTAAACAAGATTCAAGATGCGGTCTTATCAACCTTTGATCTACGACCTGCTGCAATTATTCGGGATCTAAACCTCCTTCGTCCGATCTACTCAAAGACAGCGGCTTACGGTCACTTTGGAAGAGAGCTACCGGAGTTCACTTGGGAGTCGACCTCTCGCGTATCCGCACTGCAAGCCGCAATTAAGTAGGGGTAAATGGCGCAGGTGAAGCCGCTGCGCATGAAGGTGCAGCGCGCGCAGTCAGTGCAAAAGACCGCCCCAGGCGGCCAAAGCACGGTAGAGGTACTTGTAGATACAGGTGTATTCCATATCGATAACCTCTTTTCCTACGCGGTGCCACCAAACCTCTCGGAGGATATAAGAGTTGGTCAACGCGTTAGCGTTCCTTTCGGTAAGCAAACCCTTGAAGGAATAATCATTACTGTGGGTTCTACCCCCTCCGACTCACCACTCAAATACATCAACTCCATAATCTCTTTGCACCCAGTCCTTGATCAGCAGTCAATCAATCTCATTCTCGACTCGGCAAAAAGATGGACGGCCCACCCCTTTGATATTGTCAGATCAGCGATACCTCCTCGTGTTGCAAGTGTTGATAAGAGCTATATCTCAGAGCCGAGTTCACAGAGGTCCAATACGAAGCGTCGCACAAAACGAAGTTACTACCAGTTTTCACCGGGGGAAAATGAGTTTGAAACCCTGGCAAAGCAAAGCCTTGAAGCGGCCAAGGAAGGTCAGGTCTTAGTTGTTCTTCCTGACCTCCGAGATGTTGAAAAATTTACCATTGAGATCTCTAAGATCTCGGCGGGCATGCAAGCCCTACGTCTAGATGCAAGCATGGACCGCACATCACGGTATCGAAACTATTTGGATGCTATCAATGGAGTAGCTGACATCATCTACGGTTCTAGAAGCTGTGTTTTTGTTCCGATGCCAAATCTGTCGACCATCTTCCTGCACAGAGATGTGTCGGAGTCACATTATGAGCCAAGAACTCCAGGTTGGAATGTCCGAGATGTAGCGGTACTGCGTTCGATGCAAAGTAAGTGCTCCTTAATTGTCACCGGTTTTTCTCCCAGCTCTGAAGTTGCAAGATTGATTGAGGTCGGGTGGATGCAGGTTTCGCTGAAAAAGAGCCGTGTATTGACTAAATCGTTTCCGCAAACTCATGGAGAGCTCCTGCCACCACGCATCTTTGAGTTCGTCCGTAGTGGATTAAAGCAGGGACCGGTTCTCTTTCTGGCTCCGAGAAAGGGGTACGCCTCTTCTCTGATCTGCTCGCGCTGTCGAAATATTGCTCTCTGCGATTGCGGCGGAAAGCTTTTTAAAGCTTCTCATGCAAGCGAAGTATCTTGCTCACTTTGTTCCAAGCTTGCTAGTCCGTGGAAATGTTCATGGTGCACAAACGATAAACCGCTCTTGCGCGGTCGAGGCTCGGCTCGATTTACGGAGGAGATTGGTCGCGCGTTTCCTGGATTTCCGGTGATTACATCAGAGCTAGGAAGTATTCACGAGTCAATTCCTGCAAGACCTTCTCTGGTTATTGCAACCCCCGGCTGCGTACCAACCGTTGAATCCGGCTACGGCGCTGTTGTAATACTTGAAGCCTTAAGCCTGTTAACTCAACTTGATCTGCGGGCGCAGGAGCGCGCTCGTGAACAGATTTATTCGGCGGCCGCGAAGGTGAGCACGCAAGGAGGTGTCGGCTTTGTACTCGAGGCAGATAATCCTGTTATTGGCTCTGTTGCTCGCTGGAACCCTGCGATATTGAGCCAAGCCGAGCTTCGTGAACGCATGGAGGTCGCGTTGCCACCTTTTGCTCGCTCTGCCGTGATTGAGACGGCTTCGTCAAAAGTCATACAGATCTTAAATGGTTTTCGAAAGGCTCAAGAGGATGGGCGAATTCCAGCAGGGGTTAGAGTCTTAGGACCATCTACATCAA
>CAIMCU010000079.1 GCA_903839585.1 uncultured Actinomycetes bacterium
CACCAAGGCATCTCTTCATGGACAGCTTTATGCAAAATCTTGTCATCGATATCTGTCACGTTACGAATAAAGGTGACGTTATAGCCGCTCTTTGTTAACCAGCGGCGCAAAATATCAAAGTTAACACCGGAGCGAACGTGACCGATATGTGGAGGCGCTTGAACAGTTGCACCACAGAGATAGATTCCGACCTCGCCCTTTTTGAGCGGAACAAAAGGTGAGTTGGTTCGCGTTAGCGTGTCATATAAAACTAGCGAACTCATTGGGCAAGTCTATCTTGCCGAGCGCTAACTCTTAAAAACGAGCGCTGATGCAATGGCGGCTATGCCTTTTCCTTCGCCCGTAAGACCCATTCCATCAGTAGTTGTTGCAAGAAGTGCGACCTCAACCCCACCAAGTGCTGCAGAAAGTGCTGCAATCGCTTCCACTCTACGAGAGCCGATCTTTGGTTTGTTGCCAATTACCTGCACCGATACATGTGAAACTTTGTATCCAGCTTTTGTAATCAGTGAAAGCGTCTCTTTGAGAAGAGCTGTGCCTGATGCACCTGCATACTCAGGACGAGATACTCCGAAGTTACTTCCAAGATCTCCGAGCCCTGTAGCTGCAAAGAGCGCATCGCAGATTGCATGCGCTGCAACATCTCCATCTGAGTGACCCTCAACCCCGGTTTCATCCGGCCAGTGCAGACCTGCAAGCCAAAGTTCGCGGCCGGTTTCGAAGTGGTGTGCATCGACTCCAACGCCGGTAGAGAATGTTGTTGCATCTCCAAGAAATGACAGAGCCGTAGCCATATCACTTGGGGTCGTAATCTTTATCGCGCGCTCTTCACCTTCGATGATTCGAACCTTTTTCCCGAGAGATTCAACAAGGGCGCCATCATCTGTTGCCTCTGATCCTGAAGCATGCGCTGCCTGCAAAACCCCGTAGGTAAAGCCCTGAGGAGTCTGCACGCGCCGAAGTTGAGAGCGATCTGGGGTTGAGACAACATATCCATCAGAGTCAACAACTTTTACGGTATCGCTTTGTGCAAGACCTGGAATAACAGCTACCTCGCCAGAGTTCAGTGCATCTACAACACGTTGTGCCAACTCACGGCTAGCTAACGCTCGTGCTGCATCGTGAACAAGGATGAAATCAACATCGCAGAGAACTTGTGCAAGACCAAGTCGAACGCTCTCGCTGCGGGTAGCACCGCCGGTTACAACGGTAACTGTGTTTCCTAGGAGTTCGCGAAACCTTGCTTCATACCCTGCAGGGGCTGTAACGATTATTTGATCTGCGACTGAAGACAGCGCTGAGACAGAGTGTTCGATAAGTGTGCGATCACCGAGTTGAATGAGCGCCTTTGGAATCGGTGCGCCAAATCTTTCACCACTGCCAGCGGCAGCGATGATGGCGGAGATCATTTAGGAAGCGAGAACCTCGTCAAGGAGAGTTGCAGCTCTATCTTCATCAGTGTGCTCAGCAAGTGCGAGCTCTGAGATGAGAATCTGCTTCGCCTTGGCGAGCATGCGCTTTTCGCCTGCAGAAAGTCCGCGGTCGAGGTCGCGACGGTAAAGATCGCGAACAACCTCGGCCACCTTGATGACATCACCAGAAGCAAGCTTTTCAAGGTTTGCTTTGTAGCGACGTGACCAGTTGGTTGGCTCTTCTGTGTATGGCTGACGGAGAACGTTAAATACGCGGTCAAGACCAGCGCTATCGACAACATCACGAACACCAACAAGATCTACATTATCTGCAGGAACGCGGACTGTGAGATCTCCTTGAGCGACCTTAAGGACGAGATACATTCTTTCTTCACCCTTGATCACGCGAGTTTCAATAGCCTCGATGAGTGCTGCTCCGTGATGTGGGTAAACAACTGTTTCGCCGACCTTAAATGTCATGTGTTGCCTTTCCGTAGAGGGTCAATTCTACCAGCGATTTAGAGATGATAAAACCCGAATTAGCCCCCAATAAGTAGTGCCTAGCACTGCTTTAGGCATGAGAGAATACCCCCATGCGTTTTTTCGCCAATAAAACAATTGCAACTATTTCCACTCTTGTACTTGCAACTACATTGACAGGTTGCGGAGCAGGTTTAAACGCTGAGACCCGCAAGATCAAGCAGGTAACAGATGGAGTTGAAAAAACAATTGATGTCGATGGCAACAAGATCAAGATTCTTAACTTCTTACTTGTAGCCACCAAAGATGGTTCAGCTGTAGTCGTTGGAACAATTGTTAATAGCGGAACTCAGGATGATCAACTCTTAGGAATTAGCGTTGGCTCAAATCAAGCAGTTCTTACTGGTGAAACAGTTTTGAAGCCACAGGCTCCGCTTCGTTTTGAAGGTCAGAGCGCAAATGCAAAGGCTGTATTCCCTGCTGTGAGCCCAGTGCCTGGTCGCAACGTCAATGTAACCGTTGGCTTTGCACGTGCTGGCCTTATTACATTTGAAGCAATCATCCGCGATCAGCGTGATGACTACGCCGGAGTTACTTCTGGTTCGACTTCCCCTGATTTGCCACAGCAGTAATCGCAGCTGCAGCTGCTGCAGGATCTAAATACTCTCCACCCTTGACCGTTGGCTTAAAGTTTGAGTCCAAAGTGTAGAGCAGTGGAATACCTGTTGGAATATTGAGCTCAGCAATATCTGTGTCCCCAATTCCATCTAAGTGCTTTACAAGTGCGCGCAGTGAGTTTCCATGCGCAGTAACCAATACCCGTTTGTTAGCCTTGAGGTCAGGGATGATCGACTCCTCCCAATAAGGAATCATGCGGGCAACAACATCCTTTAAGCACTCAGTTGCAGGCATAGCCGCACCTAAATCCGCATACCGTGGATCCCCTACTTGGCTATACGTATCTTTCGCATCAATGGGTGGAGGCGGAACATCGTAGGAACGTCGCCAAAGTTTGAACTGCTCTTCACCATACTGAGCCAAAGTTTCCTTCTTATCCTTACCCTGCAGCGCTCCGTAGTGACGTTCATTTAAACGCCATGAGCGTCGAACTGGAATCCAGTGACGATCGCATGAATCAAGGGCTAACTGCGAGGTATGAATTGCGCGGCGCAGAAGCGAGGTATGAACAACATCTGGCAAAAGCCCACGCACTGCCATGAGCTTGCCACCGCGGGCAGCCTCTGCTTCACCTGCAGCCGATAGGCGAACATCTACCCAGCCGGTGAAGAGGTTCTTGGCGTTCCATTCGGATTCGCCGTGGCGCAACAGGATTAATTCATACGTCGACATGGGCGCTATCTTGCCAGTTAAATCAGATGTTTGAAAGCGTCAAGGTTTGCAAGTGACTCACCGCGAGTTGTGCGCCAAGCCCATTCTCGACGAATCGCATTTGCAAAGCCCAATTCGAGTAATGGATTAAATGATGAGTCTGAGTACTGCAAGACGGCTCCGATAAGTCGATCTATCTCGCGATCTGTAACGGCGTTAAGCGGAAGCCGACCGACCAGATAGATATCGTGCAGCTCATTTATTGCAAAGGCGATACCGTACATCGATGCATTCTTTGCCATGCACCAGGCGTGTACAGCCGCCTCATTCTCATCGGGCTTGCGGATAACAAAGGCGTTGATACTCAATGAGTGATCGCCAACAATGAGTGCACAGTGTGTCTGGAGCTTCTTATCACCTGGCAAGGTAATCAGAAAGGAGTTCTCATCCTTGCGATCAAACTCAAGATCATGGGAGTCAAGAAACTCCTCAATAATGATGCGGGGATCGATTGCTGCCATTAGCTGATGGACTTATTAGCTTGTATCGATGAGGTAGCAACGCGATCGTAGATATCGAGTGTTCCACGCGCTGTTGCATCCCAACCAAAGTGAGAAGCGTGCTCGATTGCGCCCATTGAAAGAAGTACGCGGCGCTGTGGCTCGTTTAGCAAACGCGCAATGACAGATGACCAAGCCTTTGGATCATGTCCATCAACTAGGACGCCAGAGATACCATCAGCGATAGCTGTACGCAATCCACCAACAGCTGTCGCAACAACCGGTGTTCCACACGCCTGTGCCTCTAGCGCAACCAAACCAAAGCTCTCTGAGTAACTTGGGACGCACACTAAATCTGCTGCGCGATACCACTGTGGAAGTTCGTTACGAGGTACAGGGTTTTCAAAGCGAACAACATCTGAGATACCAAGCCAAGATGCAAGATCCTTTAAGCGATCAACCTCGCCGGTACCTGCACCTGAAGCTCCACCCATGATTAAAACAATAAGCTTTGAGCGAAGATGCGGTGAGTGCATCAGCATCTCAGCAACTGCGCGAATTAAGACCTCAGGTCCTTTGTGAGGTTGAATCCGACCGACAAAAGCTAGAACATGCGCATCCTTTGGAAGATTGACCGCCTCACGTGCAACTGCACGCCCGGCCCCTGCTGTAAATGAGTAGAGATCAACACCTGGGCTAACAACACTTACATTGTCTGGGCACGCATCGTAGAGAGATACAAGGCTGGCAGCCTCTGCATCGGTATTTGCGATCAATGCGTTAGCCGCTGCGACAACCTGCGACTCTCCCTGTACCCGAATCATTGGTTCGGGGGTTTCACCTTCAGCGAGGTTTAAGTTCTTAACGCGAGCCATGGTGTGCATCGTGTGCACGAGAGGAATTGAAAGCCTTGACGCTGCTGGCATCGCAATCTTGCCTGAGATCCAGTAATGCGAATGGATTAAGTCGTAACTATCTTTTGCAAGCATCTGAGCTAACTCTGCAGAGAGTGCAGGAATTAGAGCTGGAAGCTGCTCCTTGGTAACTCCATGGACAGGTCCCATGTTTATCTGTCGAACACGAACGCCCTTTGCGATCTCTACAACATCATCAACATCTTCATTTGTGCGACGGGTGAAGATATCTACATCAACACCCATAGCAGCCATTCGCTCTGCGCTCTCGGCCACGTAGATATTCATGCCACCTGCATCGCCAATGCCTGGTTGATCCAGGGGCGAGGTATGCACCATGACGGTTGCAATGCGGCGGTTCATGGTTAAAAGGGTACGGGTTAAGAAATGGTTGCGCGAATGGTGCCGATAACTTCAGAGCCGCCCATCACCTTTTCAGGCTCAAAAGCTGTGCTGATCCCGAACTCAAGCAGAGATGCATGCACCAAAGTTCTAAAGGGGCGAAGTGAGCCATCGCTAACTTTGAAGACAAAGGTTCGGCCATCTTGGAGTGTGCACACCTCAACCGCCTCAGCCCCATCCTTCATATACAAACCTGGAACCTCCTGCATCATCTGAGTAGTTAGGCGCTCTTTACCTGCAACCATCTCAGGGAATGTACGGGATGCGTCCATAACGCTTTGATGCGCCTCATCTGTTGAGATTGTGATTGCTCGTATTGCGCGTGCTAAACCAATGAGTGTCATTAAGAACAGTGGTGCGCCACAACCATCTGCACTCGTTAAGGTGATCATCTCGCCCGCTAAGTTTTCAATCTCACTCTTAATTGCCAGTTGCAGCGGATGGTTTGGATCAAGGTAGTTCTCAATAGGCCACTTATTAATAACGCAGGTCAAAAGCATCGCTGCATGCTTTCCGCTGCAGTTCATCGCAATACGTGTTGGCTGCGCATCGCCCCATGCGCGACGCTCTGCATCACCAAGTGGACGATCAAATGCACACTGCAGCGCACTCTCATCCAACCCTGCAAGCGTAAGAATTTCGCGAATTGCCTCAAGGTGCTTTGCAGAACCTGAATGACTAGAGGCAGCAAGTGCCAACAAACGCGGCTCGAGCTTTAAACCCGCGCGCACCATCGCAGATGCCTGAAAGGATTTAACAGTCGAGCGAGGAAAGATCTTGGTATCGATATCGCCGATAGATTTAAAAACCGAACCATCTGAATTCAACATAACAAGGTAACCGCGATGTGCTGATTCAACTACCCCGCTGCGAGTTACTTCCGCGAGTAATCCATCCATCTTTACTCGCTCTGACGTTCGAGAGATGACCAGATATGAGCTTGAAGCTCCTGTCCCTCTGCAGCCATGTCGTATGCAAAGAAGAGCTCGCCTGCAACAAGTCCGTAGAGACGAACACCTGCTGTAACAATCTTTGCCGATGGTGATGAGTAACCCTGATCCATCACGAGTTGAATCTTTGGACCATCAAACTGTCCCACCCAACCCTCTGTAATTCCTGTGTTGTGAGAGATGAGAACTTCAAGAACATTGTTTGGTTTAACGCGCCAAAAACCTGTCTCTGATGCAGCGGGGCGGATGATTTCGCCATCCTTATCGATAATCCAAGAACGTGAGTAGTAGTTTAAAAATGGACGTCC
>CAIMCU010000080.1 GCA_903839585.1 uncultured Actinomycetes bacterium
CCACCAGCGATCCCCGAGTCGAAGTTGGAATCGGCGATGATGCAGCGGTCATTACTGGTTCTCCAAGACAGGTAATCACAACAGACATGGCTGTTGAGAGTGTTCACTTTAAGAGGCAGTGGAGCTCCGCCTTTGATATCGGTCGAAAGGTAACTGCAGCCAATCTCGCAGATATTCTTGCGATGGGCGCTAAGCCAGATTACTTAGTTGTTGCCCTTTCTATCAACGCAGCCACAGAGTTGTCCTGGCTAGAGGATCTTGCTCGTGGGATTGCTCATGAAGCAAAGTTAGGCGGAGCTCACGTTGTTGGTGGTGATCTGACTAAAGGAGAGGCGATAACTATCTCTATCGCTGCCGTTGGTTCGGTTCACGAACCAATCCTGCGAAGTGGAGCAAAGGTAGGAGACTCAATATATATCTCTGCACTTCCTGGATGGTCTGCTGCTGGATTGGCGCTTCTTCTGAGTAATCAAAAAGCAGATACCGAGATTGAGAAGCGCGCCGTGAAACAGTTTCAAGCTCCAAGCATTGACTACGCCTATAACTCAAGCAATGCGAATTCGCTGTGCGATCTCAGTGACGCATTAATTACACAGGCAGAGCAGATCGCTAAGACTTCGAAGGTTGAGCTTGCATTTGATCCGGAACTCTTTAGCGATTGTGATGGGTTTCAAGAGCTACGAGAGTTGGCAAGCCAAATGGATACAGATGTCTATCAGTGGATCTTTGCCGGAGGAGAGGATCACGTCTTTCTATCGACGGGCACTGACCTGCCAGGATTTAAAGTCGGAGAGGTTCGCACAGGTGAGGGTGTATCTGGGCTAAACATGAAAAAAGCGCCAGATACCTGGCGCCATTTCAATTAATTGCAAAAGAGATTAACGAGTAACTTTTCCTGCCTTTAGGCATGAAGTACAAACGTTTTGACGCTTTGCGCTTCCACCTACGAGTGTGCGTACGCGCTGGATATTTGGATTCCAGCGACGGCGAGTTTTGACCTGTGAGTGTGAAACGTTGTTACCAAAGCTTGGTCCCTTGCCACAGATATCGCATGTTGATGCCACAGCGGTACTCCCTCTTTCAATAAGGCTTTCATTGAAGCTATTTTTTTCAAGTCCAGTTGGACAGGGCTAAAGGGTAGCAAGGGGGTGGGGTTTCGGGCTAATTCACGCGGAAGGAGTGCCATCACTCAGCGGTTTACGCGTAGAAAATCAGGAGTGAGTGCTGCCACAGCGTTATTGGAGATATCAACCTCTACATGAGCGCAAAATTGCAGATTAGTAAGTAGAGATACTCAGAAACGGAGAGATGAGCTAAATGAGTTCACTCGATCTAGCAAGATGGCAGTTCGCCATTACAACTGTTTACCATTTCGTCTTTGTTCCGATCACAATCGGTATGGGGTTTATGGTGGCCGGCTTACAGACAGCCTGGTACCGCACAGCAAAGGTTAAGTACCTTCGTGCAACGAAGTTTTTTGGAAAACTCTTCCTTATCAACTTTGCAATTGGCGTGGTTACCGGAATCGTTCAGGAGTTTCAGTTCGGCATGAACTGGTCAACCTATAGTCGATTCGTAGGAGATATCTTCGGAGCCCCACTTGCGATGGAAGGGCTTCTAGCCTTCTTCCTCGAATCAACATTTTTAGGTTTATGGATCTTCGGTTGGGATCGTTTACCCAAGAAGCTTCACTTAGCAACAATCTGGTTGGCCTCACTCGGCACTTTGCTTTCCGCATACTTCATCTTGGCTGCAAACGCCTGGATGCA
>CAIMCU010000081.1 GCA_903839585.1 uncultured Actinomycetes bacterium
GAGTTCTTGCCGAGAGTTGTGCCCGGACGAAGATAAGAAAAGGGTCCAACCTTTGCAGACTCTCCAATCGTTGCACCAGAGCAGTAGGACTCTGCAATCTCTGCGCAGCAAGCAACGGTGCAGTCGATAAGCGTTGAGCGAGGGCCGATTACAGCAAGAGATTCGATAACACTCGATCCCGAAATAGATGAGCCTGGAAGAACTTTGACATCTGCAGCGATTTTTACAGTTGCATCAATCCAGGTAGTTGTTGGATCAACAATCGTTACACCTTGACGCATGTACTCCTCATTGATGCGCTCTCGCATCAGTGCAGCGCTTTCTGCAAGTTGGACGCGATCATTAACGCCAAGAACCTCAATGAAATCCTCAATAAGTGCCGCAGCGATTTGGCCTCCGTCATTGCGTAAAATCTCAATCACATCTGTTAAGTAGAGCTCGCCCTGTGCATTGTTGCTCTTGAGCTTTCCAATAGCCCCAACTAACTTTTTCGCATCAAAGGCGTAAACCCCTGAGTTAATCTCAAAGATGTTCTTTACAATTTCATCGGCATCGCGCTCTTCAACGATGCGTAGTAGAGAGCCATCATCCCCACGGATGATTCGGCCGTAACCCGTTGGATCTGGATGCTCGGCTGTTAAGACAGAGGCTGCAAACCCGCCTGCGTTATGAACTTCAAGCAACTCTTTTAGGGAGTGCGAAGTCAGCAATGGTGTATCTCCAGCAAGAATCAAAATCGTGCCCTCTGGCTTTATATCTGCCAGCGCTAACTGCGTTGCATGACCAGTACCGCCACGCTTTTCCTGAAAGACTGTCTGCGCCTTTGGAGCGATCTCTTGAAGGTGAGACTCAACCGACTCACGACCCGAGCCAACAACGATGCGCACGTTCTTAGGGTTTAACTCATCAACAGCTGCAAGTACATGTCCAACGAGTGAGCGACCTGCTATCGAGTGCAACACCTTTGGTGTCGCAGATTTCATTCGTGTGCCCTCGCCAGCAGCCAAGATAACGACCGTATCGAGACGAGTTGTGCTCACGGAGATGAGTCTACTTGGTTGATTGGAGTTCAAACCCTTGCGTATATCGGTGGCTCCGCCACCAGGTATCGATCCTGGACCCTGGGCTTCAAAGGCCCATGTGCTAGCCACTACACAATGGCGGAACGCATATTCTCCCTCATAAATGTGGGTGCTGGCGACCACTAACCTTAGGCGTTATGAGCGCGCCGAATCGAGACGAGGTAGACCGCCTAATCGCTGCATGGAAGAGCGAACGGCCAGAGCTCGATCTTGCACCTCTTGCAATTCTTAGCCGCATTACACGCATCTCACGTCAATTAGATATTGCACGTCATGACGCCTTTGCTGAACTCGACACATGGGGCTTTGATGTTCTTGCAGCTCTTCGACGTGCAGGATCTCCTTACCAACTTTCACCTGGTCAGTTGATGCAGGAAACAATGGTGACAAGTGGAACTATCACAAACCGCCTCGATCGATTAGAGGAGCTCAAGTTAATTACTCGTGGACCCGATCCAGATGATGGTCGTGGCTCATTAGCCAAGTTAACAAACGCTGGAATGAAAGCAGTTGATAAGGCTCTCGATGATTTGTTAGAGCGCGAAAGAGTTTTGCTTGCAGGACTTACAAAGGATGAACGAACACAGTTAGCAGATTTACTCAGTGAGATTGCTAGCAAGCTTGAGGGTTAAATAACCTTCGCTCCGTGCACAGGACCTTGAGCTCGTGCAACGCTTCCCACTACACCGCTTGCGGTAAGTGCAACAGCTAAGTCCAAACCCTGCTCCTCATCGCTGACTAAGAAAGCAACCGTTGGACCAGAGCCTGAAACTATTGCACCTAACGCACCGTAATCGCGTCCTACTTCAAGGACCAAATCAAGTGCAGGTCGCAAGGAAC
>CAIMCU010000082.1 GCA_903839585.1 uncultured Actinomycetes bacterium
ACTCTCGATCCCCCGACTCGATGTATCCAGCACGACTCACCGTTCCATTTAAAGTTCCGGTCTTAGCTTTTACTAGTCCGACCGCATCAGGTGCGCTTTCTATATATCGCTTTCTCAAAGTTCCAGATACCCCACTGACTGGTAACCCTGCAATGAGCTGCGCATAAGTTGGATCGGCGTGAATCTTTAGAAGTAACTGCGCCATGAGCTTTGCACTCACTCTGTTCTGCTTTGAGAGTCCACTGGCATCGTGGATATTCAACGCTTTGGCATCAAGCCCCATATCGGTAACAATCTTGCTAAATAGATCTGCTACTCCGTACTCATCAAAGCTATACCCGGCAGCCTTTGCTGCCTGGCGAGCCATGCGTTCCGATAGGACGTTGTCACTCCACGTCAGAAACCATGTTGTTATTTTCGAAACTGACGGTGAAGTAGATGCATACATTTCCTGAACTGCACTCGCATCTCCATCTGCCTTTGAAACCTTCTTCCAGGAAACGGTTCGTTTTTGAGTTTTCAAGTACTTATTGAGGTTTGCGATATCACGTGAGTAAAGGCCTGAGTACAAGACCGTGAACTTCTTTCGATCACTTCCAGCAACCTTAATAAGTTGGTTAGCTAAAGCTGGAACACTTGTCCGGTGCATCTTCTTTGCTTCCTTGCTTTTCAAACTAAACCAGGGATCTAGCTCACCTTGCAGTACCGCTGTTGAGCTCTCACTGGTTGCAAAAACCTTTGTTGCATAGCGTTTATCAGCCTGCAGATACTTCACCGTTGCCGTAGCTGACAAGAGCTTCATAAGGGAGGCAGGTTTGCGCGGTGAATCCCCTTTGGATTGATAGATCAACTCTCCCGTACTGACATCGATGAGTGCAACGGAGGGATCACGAAGCGTTGCAGACTCAGCGATTCGGTCAAAAACACTTGTTGCGGTTACGGGATCGATTGCAAAAGCGCTCTGCGGTGTCGATGCAATAGTCAGCGCAAGCAGAACCGGAATAATCTTGAAGGAGAGTTTCATGTGTGGAAGGTGTTTACCAAAACACAGCAATAAGAATATTGAGTACGACAAGGCCTATGAGCGAAAGCCAAGTATTTCTCTTTAGCTCTGACTTCTTCACATTTAGATATCCAATAACAAGGATCGCAAGAAGAACGAGGAACTTAACGCCCACCTTGGTGTGATTGAGCTCCTCAGTCTCGGCAGAACTCCACGCTCCGACCATGGCGATACCTGCAATTAATGCGGTCAACGCGCTATGGAGTACTCCAGCGGAGAGTTTGCGTGGGGATTTAAAGGCCTGACTTAGAAGCAATCCAAGGATTGCCACAATTGAAAGCATATGAAGCACGTATGCCACATTGAAGAGTGTTTTCATTTTGAGACCTTTCTAGCCATTCGCAGGAGTTAAGTTTAGAGTGCCCTCATGGAAATAAATACACCTGCCACTATTGGACCAGGAGAGTTTTTTCCAGTCGTAGGCGTAGGTCCACATGAGCAACCTTGGCCAATCGGAGATCATTACGACTCAGAACTCCTTGAAAATGGTGACCGACGTAACGTCTTAGATAAGTACCGGTATTGGAGCGTTGAGGCCATTGTCGCTGATCTGGATACAAAGCGGCACAAACTACATATCGCAATTGAGAACTGGCAACATGATTTAAATATTGGTTCTGTTGTTCGTACTGCAAACGCCTTCAATGTTAGCGCTGTTCACATCGTTGGAAAGCGCGACTGGAATAAACGTGGGGCAATGGTCACCGATAGATATCTAAAAGTGATTCATCATCCGACTATCGCTGAGTTTGCTAGCTGGTGCAAGGAAAATAACCTTCCAATCATTGGAATCGATAACGTTCCATCATCAGAACACTTAGAGGGTTCACAGCTGCCAGAGTCCTGCGTCCTGTTGTTTGGCCAAGAAGGTGCTGGGATGTCAGATGAGGGTGTTGAGGTATGCGAGGTTCTTTACGCAATCGAACAGTATGGATCAACCCGCTCAATGAACGCATCGGCTGCAGGGGCGATAGCGATGTATCACTGGGCGCTACAACACCTACCAAAGAAAAAAGGTTTAGCTCTCTAAAGCCTCTCGCACAGCTTGCAATCTGCGTTCGACCTCGGTTGCTTCATCAAAGCGACCGAGCTGGCGCATAACCTTTGCCATACGTGACTCAACATCGAGAATCACCTCGAAATCCTTAGGCTCATCCTCGGCGACAACTGAAAGAACGTTATCTAAACTCGCTAAACCATCCTCATAATCCCCTTGAAGAATTTGTGCTTTTCCAAGCTCAAAGATCGCAAAGGTTTCGCGGCGATGATCATGTCCGGTTTCAAAGACATCGATAGCTTTACGCGCAGCAACCTGTGCGGCTTCGCCATCGCCGATTTCAACTAAACATGAAGCGATTTTTTGATCACACCGTGCAACGTGAATAATCTCTTTTTCTACCTTAAAGATTGCACGGGCCTCTTTAAAGGATTCAATCGCTAATTCGAAGTTCTTTAGTTCGCGGTGTGCGCAACCAATAAGGTGTAGATCGTGTGCTGCACCAACCTGGTTGCCATCGATGAGGTGCTCCTGTGCGCACTCATCCATTGTTTCAATAACCTTTTCATAGTTCTTGGATGAGTACCACCACTCGCCGAGGGTGCAGGCAAGCTCAAGAGCTATCGGAGATTTATTTGTACGAAGAATCTCTACAGCTTTACTCATAGCGGTTGCTGCTTCATCCATTCGCTTTAACTGATTTAAGTTATAACCGATAGCGGAGTAAGTCTGTGCAAGACCTTCACTTGATGCGCTGGAGCCAAGCTCGGAGTAGATATCGCGAGCTGTTTCTGCGAGCGCGAGCGCTTCATCGTATTGACCACGTGCAAAGATTCGAGCGCTAAGTTCGTAATAGGTGCTGGCACGTTCTTCGCCTGCGACTTCTGGGATTCGATCCCAGAGCATCTCTTCCGTTACGAGCTCGTCCTGGCCTTCATCTTCGCTCATATAAACCTCCGGCTCGGTGGTGAATGGAATGCAACATACCCCTCGACCCTGCCAAAAGACGGGGAATCGCTCTTGCTCGCCCTTAGATTTCTAGATGCGAATCATTTGCATCTAGGTTAACCTTCTCCCATGCATATCCCTGATGGC
>CAIMCU010000083.1 GCA_903839585.1 uncultured Actinomycetes bacterium
CGGACAGTCATTAAAACCTGCCCTGCTTCTACATGCGCACCATCTTGAACAAGAAGTGCAATATCTGATAATCCAACCGCTTCCAGCGTTGCCTTAGCCATACCTGAACCGGCGATTACTCCATTATTTCGTGCGACAAAATCTGCAACCACGCGTTCGGTACCAGAGACAGTTGCAATGGAGGTTATGTCATCTCCATCACCTTGATCCTCTGCCAACGCGCGTTTAATCAACTCATGATCAATCACTTTTCAACCTCCTGATACTGCGTATGCCAATTCCCGATTGGGTCGAGTCTTTGAATTATTCGCTTGCGCCACTCATTGCTCGTATTTGGAAAATCTTCACGCCAGTGCGAACCACGTGTCTCTTGACGGATAAGCGCCGCCTTAAGAATTGCTTGGGCTAACTGAAAAAGGTTTGTTGTCTCCCAAGCTTCAACGCATGGGAGTGTTGATACCCGAGTTTCATACCTTGTTAAGTCTGCGCTTGTATTTAAGAGTGAATCAGATGAACGAAGTACACCTGCGCCCTTACTCATCGACTCTTGAATATCTTTTCTTACACTTGGGTCAAGAAGTATCTCTTTCGATGTGTTTTTCTCTGGCTTAGCCTGCTCTGGGAGGCTGGTTGCGATATCGGCTGCAATACGAGAACTAAAGACCAAACCCTCTAGAAGTGAGTTTGAGGCTAATCGGTTAGCTCCGTGAACACCAGAGCAAGCTGTTTCTCCGCAGGCATAAAGTCCTTTAACACTTGTTCTTCCGTGAAGATCCACACGCACTCCGCCTGATGCGTAATGCGATGCAGGAGAAACGGGAATTAAATCTTTGAGTGGATTTATCCCGTTAGCAATGCAGGATGCATAGATCGTTGGAAATCTTGACTCAAACCCTTCAAGGTGGCGAACATCTAACCAAACATGTTTTGCCCCACTTTGATTCATCTTTCGCATGATTGCGATTGCAACAACATCGCGAGGAGCTAGTTCAGCAAGTGGGTGCTCATTAACCATGAAGCGCTCACCACTGTCATCTACTAGGTACGCACCTTCTCCTCGTACCGCTTCGCTGATGAGAGGTTGCTGACCTGCACTGTCACTTCCGAGCCATAAAACAGTTGGATGGAACTGAATGAACTCAACATCAGCAACCATCGCCCCTGCACGTAGCGCCAGTGCAACACCATCACCGGTAGAAACTGATGGGTTTGTTGTTTGTGCAAATACTTGGCCTAATCCACCAGTTGCCAGAACGACAGCTTTACCTAAAGCTTGACCCACACCATCACGGCTACCAGCACCGATAACGTGCAGAGTTACGCCACAGACTGCACCTTTGTTATCTTTCAAAGCATCTAGAACAAGGGCGTGCTCGACTAACTCAATACCGGAGTCGTTTTGAACAGCGGCAATCAGTGCGCGTTCGACCTCAGCACCCGTTGCATCTCCACCTGCGTGGAGAATTCGGTTGCGAAGGTGTCCACCTTCACGGGTTAGCGCGATCTCTCCACTTTCTTCGCGATCAAAGTTAGCTCCACGTTCAATAAGCTTAGCTACGGCATCTGGACCCTCTGTAACAAGTACTCGGACAGCATCGATATCACATAGGTCCGCACCTGCAACAAGAGTGTCC
>CAIMCU010000084.1 GCA_903839585.1 uncultured Actinomycetes bacterium
GCTGGCAGATTATCAAGAGCGTGAACTTGCCAAAGTTGCAGGCGCTAGCGCTCGTGCCGCTAGAGAGCGCTTTAGAGTTTTAGGCAGAACATATTTCGAATGGGCTATTCGAGAGCCACATTTCTTTAACCTTATGTTCAGTGATTTCTGCCTAATTGAATTTTCTGTAGAGCAGGCGCGCGAAGAAAATCGTGCCTATCAAACTCTTATTCATTGCTTGGATGACTTAGTAGAAACTGGATCAATGGATAAGAAATTGCGCGCCAGCGCCGAGCTCTTATCTTGGTCGGTCGTGCACGGCACCACCAGCCTGATTGTTAGTGGACATTTAGAAACAGAAGATTTCGAACGAGCACTTGATTCTTTGGAATTAGCCCTAGGGATTAGAAAGTAGAACTTTATGAGTGAACTTTTCCCAGCAACAACCGATGACGAACGCGACCCGCGTGAAGATCAAAGCGACGCGCGACGACGAGAAGATGAAATTAAGGGCGATAAACCGCCCCATCACGACGAGTGAGTTACGTTACTCGGATTTGCTTGGCTTGCTTGGAGCTGAATCTGTTTTATAAAAGCCAGAGCCTTTAAATACAACTCCAACGTTTGAGAAAACCTTTTTTACCTCACCCTTGCATTGAGGGCACTGGGTCAGTGCATCCTCAGAAAAGCTTTGAAAAGCCTCGAAAGCGTGGTCACAAGCGGTACATGCGTATTGATATGTAGGCACCGAATCCACCTTTCCTTTTCTTCTGGAGATATTCTCCATCTGGGCTGGTGCATAAGTCTAAAGAGATGAGACGATAGAGGCGAATTGGAGCCCGAATTTGGGCAGAAGGTAGGTAGAAAAGGTGAAGCGCCTCAGCACGCTAATAGCGATTCTTGGAATCACTCTCCTTTTGCCAGCAGGTGCATTCGCAAATACTTTAGTTTCAACGGATCCAATCTCAGGTGCAACCTTAAAAACCGCGCCAAGTGCTGTAACCATAATTACTGAACTGCCTTTAATGGATGAGGGCAATGAGATTGTTGTTACAGATCCATCGGGTGCTCGAGTCGATGATGGCACCCTAACGATCATTGGTACTGAAGCCGTCGTTGGAATGCGCACAATCAAAGTCGCAGGAATGTATCGAGTTACTTACTCACTCCTAGCTGAAGGCGATACTCCACTAACCGGTTCGATTACATTCAATTTTTCCTCGCCAGTTGTCGAAACTCCAAACCCAACGCCGACGCCATCAATGAGCGCATCAGAGGCACCAAATCTCAATGGGAGCGACTTTGGAACAAATCTATTCGTTATCGCTCTACTTCTCCTTGCCATTGCTGTAACGGTCGGAATGGCTCTTTATGCAAGAAAGATCTTTAGCGAGCGATGAACTCTTTGGCAGATGGTTTATCCACTGCCGCGCCCATTATTGAAACTCTAGGCACGGTCAGTCGCTTCATCTCAATTACAGCCAGTTTTGCAACTGTTGGTGCTTTGTTAGCTATGGGCTTCTTAATCTTAGATAAGGATGGGGTTCTCTCAACATCTGCTCAAAGGTTACGAAGGTTTGCTGGAGCTTCAGCCCTACTTTGGGTATTCGGAACAAGTGCCCTCATTGTTGTCACCGTTGCAAATATCTTGGGATCAGGGATTAGCTCGGCCTTAGATTTGCAGTTAATCCGTTCATTCCTTACCCAGATAACACTAGGTCAGTACCTACTCTTTCAAACTCTTGTTGCCGCATTGGTTGGCGTTTTTGTTTTACGGGTGCGAAAAACTGGTGGCGCACTTATCCTCTTGGTTTTGTCCTTACTTGCACTCGTCGCACCTGTCTTTCAAAGTCACTCAGCATCGAGCGGTTCGCACTCATTGGCCATCGGCTCGCTGGTTACACACGTTGTAGGCCTGGCAATGTGGTTCGGCGGCATTATCGCTTTGTGCCTGCTCAATGCGAATGATCGTCGCAGCGCATTACCAAGGTTTAGTCACTTAGCTTTATGGGCAGCGATCGCTGTTGTAGCTAGCGGTGCCGCAAATGCGTGGGCGCGCATGAACTTTGCCTCTGCTTGGAGCACGGGATATGCAAAGGTTGTTCTGCTGAAGATTTTACTGACCGCAGTACTTCTCTTCTTCGGTTACTTAAATCGAAAACAGCTTCTTTCAAAGCAATCCATTAATTGGCAATCTCTTTCAAGGATTGTTTTCGCAGAGCTCGTAATTATGGTTACCGCAACTCTTTTGGGCTCATGGTTATCCTCCCAACAAAGTCCACTGCCTGAACTCGAAGCTGAGTTTGATAACGCAGTAGCAATCACAGGAATGGCAAACCCTGGAGAGCCAACTCTTTGGAAGCTGTTTACTCTCTATGACGCCGATGCATTAATGATTGCAATCCTTCTCACCTTGGTCGCGCTATACATCAAAGGTGTGGCCATCCTTAAGAAGCGTGGCGATAGCTGGCCTATAGGCAGAACCATCGCCTTCGCTCTAGCTATTGCGGCTATAGATTTTGCAACCAGTGGCGGACTTGGGGTCTATGCAAAGTTCTCCTTTGAGTATCACATGATTGCTCACATGACATTAGGCATGATTGCACCTATTGGAATTGTCTTAGGGGCTCCAATAACCCTTGCTCTGCGCACACTTCCAATTAGTCGTGATGGTCTGGAGCGAGGAGTACGTGGAACACTCGTTGCTCTTCTCCACGCAAAACCAACTGCGCTGATAACAAATCCAGTTGTTGTGCTGGCAATCTTTGACGGCTCATTGTTCATTCTCTACTTCACCTCATTGTTTGGGGGAATGATGCAGTCTCACGCAGGTCACTTCTTTATGAATATCCACTTCCTTCTGGCTGGAGTTCTCTTCTTCCACGTGATCATTGGTATCGATCCAAATCCTCGCAAAGTTCCACACATCGTGCGAATAGTGATCCTCTTTGCTGCAATGGGAATCCATGCATTCTTCTCGGTTGCACTGATGTCGACCACAACACTTCTTGATCAGGGGTACTACTCAGGAATTGGGAGCACCTGGTTACCCGATCTCTTAGCCGATCAGCAGGCAGGCGGCTCAGTAGGTTGGGCGATGGGAGAGATTCCTATTTTGTTGGCCCTGACCGCCACCTTTATTCAGTGGATGCGCGATGACAAACGAGAGACAAAGCGAATCGACCGCAATGAGGCCCGCCTTGCGGCGATGGGTGAACCTGACGAATTAGCGCAATACAACCTATATTTATCTCAGTTAAACGAGTCAGATAATAGAAAAAGAAACATGGGGCAGGAATGAGTAACGACGGAGTTCTCTACGGATTACCTTCTGAGTACAACGAGCTACGCGAAAGTGTTCGCGCTTTGTCGGAGAAAGAGATCGCCCCACATGCGCAAGCCGTAGATGAGGATCATCGCTACCCTCAAGAGGCATCTGATGCACTTCTAAAGTCTGGTTTGTTTGCAGCGCATGTTCCAACAGAGTTTGGTGGCGATGGCGCAGATGCGCTCGCAACTGTGATCATCATCGAAGAGGTCGCGCGGGTTTGCGGCGCCTCCTCCCTAATTCCAGCCGTAAACAAACTTGGTTCCCTGCCGCTGATGTTGGGCGGAAACAAAGAACAGAAAGAACGTTGGCTTACCCCCTTAGCAAAAGGAAAGGGATTCTCTTACTGCCTCTCTGAATCTGAAGCGGGCTCCGATGCATCTGCACTTAAGACTAAAGCGGAAAAGGTTGGCGATAACTGGGTTATTAATGGAAGTAAGAAGTGGATTTCAAACGCTGGAGTCTCAGAGTTTTACACAGTAATTGCACAGTGCGATCCAAGCAAAGGCTCAAAGGGAATTACCGCATTTATTGTTGAGAAGAGCGATCCAGGGATCTCTTTCGGAGCACCTGAAAAGAAGATGGGATTTAGAGGATCACCTACCCGCGAAGTTTATTTTGATAATGTCACTATTTCAGATGACCGTCGCATCAGTGAGATAGGCGGTGGGTTCTCACTCGCTATGGATACCCTTGATCACACCCGCATCACAATCGCTGCACAAGCATTAGGTATCGCGCAAGGTGCTTTAGATGTAGCAACAAAGTACTCACATGAGCGAAAGCAGTTCGGAAAAGAGATCTTCGACTTTCAAGGTGTTCAATTCATGCTTGCTGACATGGCGATGAATATTGAGGCCGCAAGAGCGTTAACTTATGCAGCAGCTGCCAAGAGTGAGCGGGCTGACAAGGACTTAAAGTTCTTTTCAGCGGCAAGTAAAGCCTTTGCAAGCGATGTTGCGATGAAGGTGACTACCGATGCTGTTCAAGTACTCGGTGGATACGGATATGTTTCAGATTATCCAGTTGAACGAATGATGCGTGATGCAAAGTTAACTCAGATATATGAAGGCACAAATCAGATTCAGCGCATCGTGATGGCACGCAATCTGCCTAACGATTAACCTTTAAATCGAAGTATTAGGTCGTGCGTAGCGGCAGCGTTGAGAGGTATGTCGTGCTCTTCGCGGGGGAGATCACTTCCAGATATCTCATCAGGGTGGATTAATCCAATACGCCAAGCGCGCAGTAGTGGAAGAGCGCGATCGTAATAACCACCACCCTGTCCTAGTCGATAACCACTTCGATCAACCCTCAGTGCGGGAACAATAATGAGATCAATAGAAGTTGGTTCAGTGAAAACCTCACCGATAGGTTCAGAGAGTTTCTTTCCCACTTTGATTTTCTCACTACTTCCATCCCACTCAACCCATTCGATGAAATCACCATTGATTCGGGGAAGCAAAACTCTCTTGCCCTCTTTTAGTAAGCCTTCATTGAGAGCTTTCGTGCTTGGTTCATCACCGTATGAAAAATAGCTAGCGATTGTTGTTGCAGAAATGAATTCAGGAGTTCTCAATAGGTGCGCATAAGAATGATCTATGAACCGCTCGTGGCGTTCATGGCGATAGCGAGTGCGCAAAATCTCTTTCTCAGATTTTGCCTTGGCTTCAAATCCCACGTAAATCCCCAATTAAATAGGTGGTAACAAGTAAGGTGTGATTATGGCAGACCAGGTGAAAGTTGATGAGTTTCTTGCTGAACTCTTAGCTATCTGCCACCCTCTCGAGCCCTTTGATATGGCGCTTCTGGATGCACATGGTGCGACCCTTGCTGAAGATATCTTTGCCGGCGAACGTCTTGTTCTGAAAAAAGGCTCTCGCATTCGATCCACACAGATTGGATTAGCGGCATCTATTGGATTAGATCATCTGCCAACGAGACCACACCCACGCGTTGTCGTTCTCTCAGCTGGTCCTGATTTAGTTGAACCAGGCAATGAGTTAGGTGTTGGCGAGGAGTATGAAACCAACTCTTGGCTCTTAACAACTGCGGTCCGCGAGGTTGGCGCTGTTGCATATCGAGTTCATACAATCCCAGATGATGAAGCCGAGTTACAAGCAGTAATTGAGGACCAACTTGTTCGCGCAGATCTGATCATCATCAGTGGTGAGCGCCATGATGACTCTTTCGACTTAATCACACGAACTCTCTCGCAAATCGGAGAGATTAAGACTGTAGATATCGCAATTGAATCTAGTGGACGACATAACTACGGTGTTATCGGGCCTGACAAGACGCCCGTTGTCACTCTTCCTGGAGATCCAATCGCCGCTTATATCTCTTTCGAACTTCTTATTCGTCCGATGATTCGTACCATGCTTGGTGCAGCAACACTTCATAGGCCTTCTGTAAAAGCAAAGCTTGAAAAGCCGGTTAAGTCTTCTGGTGGATTTAGATCCTATGTTCGTGCAGTTCTTTCAGATGATGGAAAGAGTGTGCTCCCACTTAACTCCACAGGTTCGAGTGCACAGGATGAGCAGGCAGCTCTCTCTGATGCAAACTCGTTCATCGCTGTGCCAGAGGGTGAAACAGAGATAGATGCAGGCAAAGAGGTAACTGTTGTTGTACTAGAGCGCAGATACATATAGATGTCTGCTCATTGGCCGCTCACTCTTTACTCACAAGAGATCAGATTGCAGCCGCTTCGTTTGCGAGATCGCTCCCGTTGGTACAGCGTTAGATTAGAAAACAAGGAGTGGTTATCACCGTGGGAGGCGACGCTTCCTCAGGTAAATCATGAGAGTCCAGAGAGCGCTCTTCCTTCGTTTTGGCAGATGTTGCGCTCTCATAACCGTGAAGCTCGAAGCGGTCGATCATTCGCATTCATGATGTGGAATGGAGATAATCTCATCGGTCAGATCACAATGGGCGGCGTTATTTACGGCGCATTTCGAGGCGCCCATATTGGTTATTGGATTGATAAGGCCTACGCCAACCGTGGCTTTACGACCCAAGCAGTTGAGTTGGTGACAGCTTTTGGATTCGGGGAGCTTGGGCTTCACCGTTTAGAGATTTCGATGCGGCCAGAGAATACGGCCTCAATAAAGGTAGCTGAAAAATCTGGGTACATTTTTGAGGGAGTACGTCCAAGGTATCTTCACATTGATGGTGCCTGGAGAGATCACCTCTGTTATGTGAAAGAGAACCCTGCGGTTAACTGAGAAATTTTCAGGGTAATTAAGGGGTTAAATCCACGACGTTGAGAGTGGCCTCCCCTAACCTTTACTCATCATGGCCTCAGGAATTATCTATCTCGCAATAATCGGCATGTGGGTTGCCTATTTTTTGCCTAGGTGGGTACATGATCGCAATGAGTTCTCGGGAAAAAGCGTCGAACGGTATAAAAGCGCTCTGCGTGTAGTTGCAAGTGCAACACCGGGAGCTACAACAGGTTCTGGTGTTGTCTACACCGATCTAGATCGTGAAGCAAAGATCGCACAGAAGTTAATGCGTCGCAGAATCATTATTTCAATCATCGCAATCTCATTTGTCTTGACATTGGTAGGTGCAACTATGCAAACTCTGGCTTACTCATTTATTGCTGCTCCAGTAGCCGCGCTAATTGTCTATATAGCGTATGTACGCAGGCAAGAAAACGGCGAGCGTATGCAACGCAGACGCGTTAATAATCTTCATCGTGAGTCATCAGGAGTATCTCCAACCAACCTTGCCGAAGTCATTGCACCTAAAAGCTCGTCAGAGCATTGGATTCCACTTTCAGAGCGCGAACTTTCTGGCGTTGTTATTCTTCCAAAGGGTTCTGCAACCGATAGAAGTCAGTGGCAACCAAATACGATTCCAGTACCGACTTATGTGACTGCACCAAAGGCGGTAACACCAAAACGAACTATTGATCTGACAACGCCTGGTCAGTGGAGCGAAGAGCAGGAACGTCTTGAAAGAGAGGCTCTTGCCGCGGCTGCACCATCACGTGATCAGATCTTTGATCAACAACTAGCCGATGAAGCAGTCGATCGAGTTCGTAAGAACCGCGCTGTTAGCGAATAGCTAGATCCAAGACGGAAGCCACATGCGAGCGTCCCACGCTTCATAGGTGATGATCTCTGCACGAAATAACGGTAAGAAGTAGAGAAAGTTAAGCAGTATCACTACGTAGATAGCGATTATCAAGA
>CAIMCU010000085.1 GCA_903839585.1 uncultured Actinomycetes bacterium
AGCCTTTGGATTTAAGGGTCCTGATCAACAAAAAGCTGCTGGTGTTTTATCTGGTGGAGAGCGCAACAGATTGAACTTGGCTCTTACTTTGAAGCAGGGCGGCAACCTCTTACTTCTCGATGAACCAACAAATGACCTTGATGTTGAAACCCTTGGCTCACTTGAGAACGCTCTGCTTGAGTTCCCAGGTTGTGCCGTAGTTATCTCTCACGATCGCTGGTTCCTTGACCGTGTAGCAACACACATCCTTGCCTACGAAGGTGAGTCAAAGTGGTTCTGGTTTGAAGGAAACTTCGAATCTTATGAAGCAAACAAGATTGATCGCCTTGGTGCAGATGCAGCCCGTCCTCACCGCGCAACCTATAGAAAGCTCACACGATAATGAAGTACATCAGCAAGCAGTTTGTCCGTTGGGATGACCTCGATGCATTTGGTCACGTCAATAACGCCATCTATCTCACATACGCGCAAGAAGCGAGATTTCTCTGGGCAACAGAGGAGTACTCAGCTGCTATGCGCGAGTCATCGCTTATCGAAATGGTTGTAGCGCGCGCAGAGGTAGATTTTATAAGCCCTATCTATGATGGTGGTCGTTTTGTCGATGTCATCGTGACCATTGATTCAATTGGCAACTCATCCTTTAAAATGCTCTTTGAAATCTCAGATAAAGGAACCGTCTTCGCTAAAGTAGCTACCGTTCAAGTCGCTGTCGCGCTAGATACCAAAAAGTCTCGTCCATTGACCGCTAAGGAACGCGAGTTCTTAGAGCGCTATATCGAAGCTAAATCTTGAAAATACTTTCGCGAGAAGCTTTCTAATGCCAAATACTGCGCTGCAAAAGAGAGTTGTTAGAACTTTAGCAACCGCACAGGTCTTAAACGGTGTTGGCGTAGCAGGCACTGTGGCAGCTGGCTCCCTATTAGTTTCATCGATTACCGAGTCTGAGACTTTGGCAGGACTTGCCCAAACGAGTGCGGTGCTAGGCGCAGCGGCCCTTGCTTTACCGCTTGCGAAGTTAACTGCAACGGGTGGAAGACGTTTAGCGTTATCAGTCGGATACCTCTCAGGGGTTATTGGCTCCGCACTAGCGATCGCTGGTGGCTTTGAGCGAAATATATTTTTAATGCTGACAGGAACCTTCTTGGTTGGAGCAGCATCTGCTGCTGGGTATCAGGCACGTTTTGCAGCGATTGACTTAGCCTCAGATGAAAGTCGGGCGCGTCAACTTTCATTTGTAGTGTGGGGTTCAACAATTGGCGCAGTGGCTGGTCCGAACTTAATGGAGCCGTCTGGAAACCTTGCAGAGTACTTCTCACTTCCTCGATTAGTTGGTCCATATTTGATTTCAGCTCTCACATTGGGGTTGGCAGCGGTAGTCGTACTCTTCTTTTTACGACCAGATCCATTCTTGGTGGCAAATCAATCGACCGCCACAAGCAATGAACGAGGATCAACCAAGAAAGCTTTGGCGCACATCGGAAGTAATCCAAATGCTCGAATTGGAATTCTGGCGATAGCGATTGGACATGTAGCAATGGTCTCGGTGATGGTGATGACCCCCGTGCATATGGCACATGTGGATGTACAGCTATCGGTCATCGGGCTCGTGATTAGCGTTCACGTCTTAGGTATGTATGCGTTTTCGCCACTTGTTGGACTCTTAAGTGATCGCTGGGGAAGAGTTCGTGTAATTCAGATTGGCGTGCTTACCCTGCTTCTCTCAACAGTAATTTCTGGAATGGCAAGAGCAGATGATGCTTACACACTTGGTATCGGATTACTTCTATTAGGCCTTGGATGGTCCTGCACCTTAATCGCAGGTTCAGCCTTTCTTTCGGAGAGTGTTGATGACGAGTTCAAAGCATCTTCACAGGGTGCAAGTGACTTAGTAATGAATCTAGCCGGAGCTGGCGGAGGCGCCCTTGCCGGGATAATTATCGGGAATCTAAGTTATGGCTGGTTATGTTTTGCCGCATCAATTCCAGTGGCATACCTTGGCGTGCTAACACTTAAAGCTAACTCAATGACAAAGAAATCTACTACTAGTTAATTATGAAAACCTTTTATGAAGAGGTAGGGGGCGAAGCTTTCTTCGCCGATTTGATCTCACAGTTTTACGCCCACGTTGCAATGGATCCTATTTTGCGCCCTATGTATCCTGAAAAAGATATGAAGGGTGCTGCAGAAAGGCTGCAGACATTTCTTGAGCAGTACTGGGGTGGCCCAACTACTTACTCAGACAATCGTGGACACCCAAGACTTCGTATGCGCCATGCGGGCTTTCATATCGATTCAACCGCACGTGATGCATGGATTAAGTGTATGAAGTCTGCAGTTGATGGAGTAGAAATGTCTGAGATTCATCGCGTGCAGCTTTGGAGCTACTTAGAGATGGCAGCAGACTCGATGGTGAATCAGCTCTGAGATTTGTTTCCGACAACGAGGATTTCACCGTTGCGGATGTACCAAAGCTCTCCTTTGTCATCACGAACAGTTGTGATGCGCAGTCCAACCTTTTCAACCTTACCTTGAATATCTAGGACGCTGACTTCATCGCCCACTCCGTACTGGTCCTCAACGAGCATAAAAAGACCTGACAAAATATCGCGCACGAGTGTTTGTGCTCCGAGTCCAACTGCAACGCCAATTACACCTGCAGATGCAATAACTGGACCTAGATTAAATCC
>CAIMCU010000086.1 GCA_903839585.1 uncultured Actinomycetes bacterium
AAAACTACTTAAATCTTGAACAAGCTTTGCATTCGGGCGATAAATCAGATTACGACTTTGCCTCTCAACTACGAGTAGGTCGGCTTGCGCTAACTCTTTGAGGTGAAAACTCAATGTCGCATTCGGAATACCTAATTTTTCAATAATTTGGCCAGGAGTTAGCCCCTCATTCCCTCGCTGCACAATTAAGCGAAAGATATTGAGCCGTGACTCCTGCCCCAAGGCCAAAAAGGCCTGAACTGCATCAGTATTTTTCATATTTCCAATTATATAGAAATATATTACAGATTGATGACAGTAAAAAAGCCACCAGCAGGTGGCTTTTTTACTGCAGCTTGAGGCGCTTACTCGCGCGAAGCCTTCTTGCGATCATGCTCCTTGAGGTAGCGCTTACGAACACGCACACTCTTAGGAGTTACCTCAACCAACTCATCGTCACTAATGAATTCAACCGCATACTCCAAAGTCAGATCAATTGGGGTTACCAAGCGCACTGCTTCATCGGTGCCAGAGGAGCGCACGTTGGTTAATTGCTTACCTTTAATCGGGTTAACAACCAGATCATTGTCACGACTATGAATACCGATCACCATGCCTTCGTAAACCGGATCACCATGCTTTACGAACATGCGGCCACGGTCTTGCAACTTCCAAATAGCGTAAGCCACTGCTTCGCCATCATCTTGACTGATCAGTACGCCGTTATGACGTTCGCCCAAAATACCGTCTTTCGCAGGTGCATAAGAGTCAAAGGTATGACTCATCAAACCATTGCCACGGGTCATAGTCATAAAGTCGCCCTGGAAACCAATTAAGCCACGGGCAGGAATGCGATACTCAAGACGCGTGCGTCCTTTTCCATCGCTCACCATATCTTGCAACTCACCTTTGCGCTTGCCCAAATCTTCCATCACAGCGCCTTGGGTAGCTTCCTCTACGTCAACCGTGAAATTCTCATTCGGCTCCATCTTCACGCCATTCTCTTCATGGAAAACGACGCGTGGACGAGAAACAGCCATCTCATAACCTTCACGACGCATCGTCTCTACCAGAATAGTGAGGTGCAATTCACCGCGACCTGATACTTCAAAAACAGTATCGTCATCAGTTTCATTAACACGCAATGCCATATTGGATTTCAGTTCACGATCTAAACGCTCACGAATCTGACGGCTAGTCACAAACTTACCTTCACGACCTGCAAATGGGCTAGTGTTCACCATAAAGTTCATGGTTAAGGTTGGTTCATCGATCTTGAGCATCGGCAATGCTTCAGGCGTATCCACTGCACAGACAGTAGTACCAATAGCTAGCTCTTCAATCCCGTTAATCAATGCGATATCACCAGCAAAGGCTTCGTCAACAACCTCTCGCTCCAAGCCTTTGAATTTCAAGACCTGGTTAACACGCCCTTTAAATGGCACACCGTCTGGGCCATTCATACAAATCACTTCCATACCGGGCTTAACGCGACCCCGGTTCACACGACCAATACCAATCTTTCCAACATAGCTGTTGTAGTCAATTGAAGAGATCTGAAACTGCAAAGGACCATCAGGATTATCATCACGGACAGGAACATGCTGTAAGACAGCATTGAACAATGGACGCATATCACCCTCACGCACATCTTCTTTCATACCTGCATAGCCATTTAAACCAGATGCATAAATGATCGGAAAATCGAGCTGCTCTTCTGTAGCACCAAGTTTGTCAAACAACTCGAAGGTTGCATTGATAACGTAATCGCAACGAGCGCCTGGACGGTCAACCTTATTAATCACCACAATTGGCTTCAAACCAAGTGCTAGCGCTTTTTTGGTCACGAAACGGGTTTGTGGCATTGGACCTTCAACTGCGTCAACCAAGAGCAATACACCATCAACCATAGACAGTACACGCTCTACTTCACCACCAAAGTCCGCGTGTCCTGGGGTATCAACAATATTGATATGGGTACCGTCGTACTCTACTGAGCAGTTCTTGGACAAAATAGTAATGCCACGCTCTTTTTCTAGGTCGTTTGAGTCCATGACGCGTTCGGTCATTTTTTCATTCGAGC
>CAIMCU010000087.1 GCA_903839585.1 uncultured Actinomycetes bacterium
AAGCATTTACAGCTATGCGTGCACGAGGTGCAAAGGTCACAGATATCGCTGTCCTTGTTGTTGCAGCAGATGATGGAATCATGCCTCAGACCATTGAAGCGCTTAACCATGCTCAAGCTGCCGATGTTCCTATCGTTGTAGCTGTAAATAAGATTGATAAGGAAGGCGCAAACCCAGACAAGGTTCGCCAACAGCTCACCGAGTACAACTTGATTGCGGAGGAGTACGGCGGAGACACAATCTTCGTAAACGTATCTGCAAAGGGCGGACAAGGAATCGATCAACTTATCGAGTCCATTCTTCTCACAGCTGATGCTGCAATCGATCTTCGCGCAGTGGCTGATGATGAGGCTCGTGGAGTTGCCATTGAAGCTCACCTCGATCGCGGTCGTGGTCCTGTTGCAACGATGCTTGTTCAACGCGGAACACTCAAGATCGGTGATGCAATCGTTGCCGGTGGCGCCTTCGGACGCGTTCGTGCGATGCTCGATGAGGATGGCGTTAACGTTGATGAAGCCGGACCGTCGCGTCCAGTACAGGTACTTGGATTTACATCCGTTCCTAGTGCAGGAGACACCTTCCTCGTTGCAGATGAGGATCGAACCGCTCGTCAGATCGCTGAAAAGCGTCAGGCAGCAGAACGTAACGCGCAGCTTGCTAAGGCTCGCAAGAAGGTCTCACTTGAGGACTTCATGGAGCAGTCCAAGATCTCAACACTCAACCTTATTCTTAAGGGCGATGTGTCAGGTTCTGTAGAAGCTCTCGAAGATGCGCTGATGCAACTAGATGTTGGAGCGGAAGTAGATCTTCGCGTTATTCACCGCGGTGTTGGTGCAATTACGAAGAGCGACATCACCCTGGCATCAGCGTCAACGGCTGTTGTTATCGGATTTAACGTTAAGCCAGAGCCTCAGACAGCGATCTTTGCTGATCAAGAGGGTGTCGAGGTTCGTTTCTACTCAGTCATCTATAAGGCGATTGAAGAGATCGAGCTATCACTTAAGGGCTTGCTCAAGCCAGAGTACGAGGAGATCGTTCTCGGTAACGCAGAGGTCCGCGAAATCTTTAAGTCCTCTAAGGCTGGAAACATCGCTGGATCTATCGTGCGTGATGGAATCATCCGTCGTAACGCAAAGGCTCGAATCATGCGCGGCGATGAAATCATCGTTGATGACCTCACCATTGACTCGCTCAAGCGATTCAAGGATGACGCAACTGAAGTCAAGGAAGGCTTCGAGTGCGGTATCGGTGTTGGAAACATGAAGGATCTGCAGGTTGGAGACACAATTCAGGTCTTCGAGATCCGCGAGAAGAAGCGCGCATAAAAAGTGGGCCAATCTCACCGCACCCAAAAGGTTGCAGACCGCATCAAAGTGGTAGTGGCGCAACAGCTTGAGACGAAGATCAAAGATCCTCGTCTTGGCTTCGTCACTGTCACCGATGCGCGTGTAACCGGTGATCTTCAAAGCGCCTCAATCTTCTATACGGTCTTTGGTGATGAGGATCAGCGCGCTGCAACAGCTGCAGCTTTGGAGAGCGCTAAGGGTGTTATTCGAAGCGCTGTTGGACGTGAACCCCAAACAAGAATTACTCCATCGATAGAGTTCTTTGAGGATGGATTGCCAGAGAGCGCTAAAGCTCTAGATGAGCTCTTAGATCGAGTTCATCAATTAGATGCTGAGGTCGCAAAGCTTCGTAAAGGCGCAACTCCTGTAGCTGGAGATGCACCATACAAACATGAGTGATGGCTTTCTTGTCGTAGATAAGGCTGGCGCCATGACTAGCCACGATGTTGTAGCTGTTGCGCGCAAAGCTCTTGGTACTCGCAAAGTTGGGCATGCAGGGACCTTAGATCCCATGGCCACAGGTGTGCTCGTACTCGGTTTTGGAAACGGAACCCGCTTGCTGCAGTACATCACCGATGGTGATAAGTCCTACACAGCAACGATTGTCTTAGGAGCCACAACGGTGACAGATGATCATGAAGGCGAAGTTCTTTCAACCGTAGATGCGTCCAAAGTAAGCGATGAAGAAATTAGCGCACAACTTTCAAAGATGGTTGGCGTAATCCAACAAAGGCCAAGCTCGGTTTCAGCGGTGAAGGTCGATGGAGAGCGTGCTTATGACCGCGTGCGGGCCGGAGAAGTATTTGAACTTGAAGCTCGCGAAGTAACCATCTCGCAGTTAGACACAGTGGCTGTTCGCCACCTGGGCTATACGGTCGAGATCGATATTGAAGTTACCTGTTCTGCTGGAACATTTATCCGTGCGATTGCACGTGATTTAGGGGCTGCCCTCAATGTTGGTGGGCACCTTAGGGCGCTACGTAGAACTCGAGTAGCAGGCTTTCCAATCTCATCTGCTATTACATTTGAACAGCTCAAAGCAGGGGAGTTCACGCCTTTGGTATTAGCAGATGTTGCTCGTACTACCTTTGCATCAAGGGAGCTTGCCTTCGATGAGGTCAATGAGCTCTCCTTCGGGCGCCCCCTGACTGCAAATGATGGGGATGAGATCTTTGCTGCGCTATCTCCAGATAACAGGCTTATAGCTCTGCTCAAGAATCAAGAGGGTCGTGCTAAACCCATCGCAGTTTTTGCGGCGGCGAAGTAAGCACGAGATACTGAGCATATGGATCTAGGCACCGTTGTAGTTATCGGAGTTTTCGATGGCGTGCACAAAGGTCATCAACTTCTACTAGAGCGTGCCAAAGAGATTGCCGATGGACGAAGCATCGTTGCCCTGACCTTTGATCCTCATCC
>CAIMCU010000088.1 GCA_903839585.1 uncultured Actinomycetes bacterium
AGAGAAGATGTTTGAGCTTTTGATGGGTAACGATGTTGCCCCTCGTAAGGAGTTCATCTCAACCGCTGAGGTCGATCGCGACCGCATCGACGCTTAATCGCATCACCTTTTAATCTCACCCATTCGGTTATCCTTACCTAATGCTTCGCAAAGGGTACACCAGGGCTTCTATAGCGCTCTTATTTATTGCGAACGTAATTTTTCCTTCTCAAGCTAAAGCAGCAAACTGCACACCTCAAATAACAAGCAATGGCAACCAAACAGTTGTTGCATTTAAAACCGTTGGAACCTGCACATGGAGCACCCCAGCAGGATTGACGACATTTAAGGGATTGATTATGGGTGGCGGAGGCGGTGGCGGATCTGCCATGGGTGGCGGTGGCGGTGGTGGTGGCTATGTATCTTTCGATTCGCTAACTGCGACATCTGATGTTTTTACAATTGTTGTTGGCGATGGTGGTGCTGGCGCTCCGACAGGTGCTTCTTCTGCTGGCTATAGCGGTGGGAACTCTGGCATCACAGGCAACGGAATTTTATTAACATCACGGGGCGGTGCCGGAGGTTCAACTGACTACAGCAAGAGCATTTATCCAGCGCGTTTAAATGGTGGCTCCGGAGGCGGAAGTTCAGGTGCAAATGATTATCCAGGGGCATATCCTCAGGATCGCAGTTCACTCGGTACACAAACTAGCCAAACGCAAACTCCATCACTTTCATCTATTAACGGTGCACAGTTTGGGTTTAATGGAAGTGCGCCAGGTCCTCGGTGGTATCCGGGCGGCGGCGGTGGTGCAGGAGGCTCTGGATCTAATTCACCTGCAACGGGAGGCGTCGGTAGAGCGAACTCTATTTTGGGAACAAATTACTACTGGGCTGGTGGTGGCGGTGGTTCTGGTTGGACTGGAGTAGCTGGATCTGGTGGAAATGGCGGCGGTGGCGGCGGCGGAACCAATACTGGCGGAGTAGGTGGAAGCGGTGGTGCAGGATTAAATTCTGGATCTTCTGGCAGTTACCTTGGTGGAAGCGGTGCAACCAATACTGGCGGCGGCGGCGGAGCGGGAACTCACTCTGGATATGCTGGAGGAAATGGTGGCTCAGGAATAGTAATTCTTAGTTATCTTGCGTATGTAGGTCCCGCATCAATCACTGTTCAACTTGGTTCTAGTGCAACCTCTGCTGTATATCGAACTACATCAACAATTGAAGCGTTGGTAGACGTCCCAGGAAAAGTTACCTTTTATCAAGCTGGCAAAACCATCTCTGGCTGCCGAAATAAAACGACCTCTGGAAGTTCGCCCAACATCAAAGCAACTTGTACGTGGAAGCCATCAAATCGAGGAAGTGTGAAATTAACGGCGAGAATTACGCCTAGCAGCGCCAATTATTCTGCAACGACATCTTCAATCTATGCCGTTCCTGTGGGAAATAGGACGACTCCGCGCTAACCTAGATAAAGAATTCCTCGGTGTTTGGGCTAGGGCAAGAAAGTATCTAAACTAGGAAAATGAGAAAACCAGGGAGAATCATCGCTCTGGTTTCAACCCTAATTCTTGCCTTAATGCCTAATGCGCACGCGGCACCTACAACGGTGGTTGACCTTGCCGTCGGATCCGTTTGCTCGAGCGGTCCATATACTTCAGGAACATATGCGCAGCTGTACACGGCGGGTAACTCTGCAAATATTTCTAGTATAAATATCCTTATAGGAACTGGGGCAACTTCATATTTCAATAACAGCAATGTCAAGATTTACTCAGATAACAATCTAAAACCGGGTACGCTCCTTGGAACGCTTTCTCCGTCAACAGTTTCGAGTGGATATGCAAGATATTCAGGTTCTATCGATGTTACCTCTGGATCAAAGTTTTGGGTGTATCCAAGTTATACAAGTGGAAATAACTCTTGGTGCTACTCATATCCTGCCGTCGGGGCTTCCTCCATCTCTTATGCAACAGGATGGATTAATACCTTTCTAACCACTCAGATAAATCGTTACTACACCCAAACTTATGACAATGGAGTGACATGGAATTCAGCTGGAGTATCAGATTTTGTGATGCAAATCCAGATCGTTACAAATGGAGGAGTAGTTGATACAACGCCCCCAACCTTTCCTTCAGCAGACGCCTTTTCAGTAAATGAAAACACGACTTCGGTAGGGACTATCACGACGAGTGAATCTGCAACCATGACCGTTTTTGGTGGGGCCGATAGTGCGAAATTTTCGCTGACGAGGATTTCGGATTCATCAACCGCCCTGGCTTTCTTAGCAGCTCCAAACTATGAAGCCCCCACAGACGCGGGAGGAAACAACGTCTATGACGTAGTTCTAAGGGCTGTCGACGGTGCCAATAACATTGGATATGAGACCTTAACGGTGAGCGTTCTTAATGTTGTTGATACCTCTAATTTCAACTCTATTGCGCTAGCTGCCAACGCAGTCACAGCTAATTACAGGACTTCAATTGCAATCAATGCCAGTGTGAGTGTTTCGGCGAAAGTTACCTTCACTTCGCAAGGTAAGAAAATCTCTGGTTGTATAAAGAAGCTAGCTACCGGATCAGGATCAACCTTCACTGTTTCATGTTCTTGGAAGCCATCACAAAGGGGCGCTGTGTCTTTGTCAGCAACGGCCGTGCCAGTTGGTGCAGGTATTTCTGGAGCAACCTCTGAATCGCTAAAAATTCAGGTTCTGCCAAGGGTTGGTTCTCGATAGTTAATCGATCGCGACTAAGTCAAAGTACTCATCTTTCCAAATATCCTCATCACCATCTGGCAGAAGGATTACACGTTCTGGCTTGAGCGCTTGGACAGCGCCTTCATCGTGAGAGACCAAGATAACTGAGCCTTGATACTCACCTAGAGCGGCAAGAATCTCATTACGAGATGCAGGATCTAAGTTGTTCGTTGGCTCATCGAGAAGAAGAACATTTGCTGCGCTCACAACCAGGGTCGCTAGGGCAAGACGAGTTCGCTCACCACCTGAAAGTACTTTCACAGGCTTATGAACATCATCGCCGGTAAAGAGGAATGAGCCAAGAACGTTACGAGCCTCAGGCTCGCGGATATCTGGCGTAGCGCTCATCATGTTTTCTAGGATGGTTCGTTCAAAGTCCAGTGACTCGTGCTCCTGTGCGTAGTAACCAATCTTCAGGCCCTGTCCCTGTTCAACCTTGCCTGTATCGGATTCGAGTTCACCTGCAAGGATTCGAAGGAGCGTTGTCTTACCGGCACCGTTGAGGCCAAGGATTACAACGCGAGAGCCCTTATCGATAACGCATGAGACATCTGTAAAGATTTCAAGGGAGCCATAGGATTTAGAGAGCTCTTCACCTGAAAGCGGAGTTTTGCCACATGGTGCAGGTGTTGGAAAGCGAAGCTTTGCAACCTTGTCGCTAACTCGAACATCCTCTAGGGAGCTGCGTAGCTTTTCAGCACGACGGAGCATTCCTTGGGCAGCTGTTGCTTTAGATGCCTTAGCGCGCATCTTCTCGCCCTGCTTCTGCAAAATCTCAGCCTTCTTTTCGGCGTTTGCGCGTTCGCGCTTGCGGCGGTGTTCATCCTGCTCGCGCTGGAGTAGGTACTGCTTCCAGCCCATGTTGTAGACATCGATGACGTTTCGGTTGGCGTCGATGTAGAAGACCTTGTTTACAACTGTTTCAATCAGTGCAACATCGTGGGAGATGATGACAAGGCCACCGGAGTACTTAGATAGGAACTCTCGAAGCCAAATAATTGAGTCTGCATCTAAGTGGTTTGTAGGCTCATCAAGTAGAAGGGTTTCAGCGCCTGAAAAGAGAATACGTGCGAGCTCTATACGACGGCGTTGACCACCCGAGAGTGATCCAAGCTCATTTCCAAAGACAGCCTCTGTTACCCCAAGTGATGTTGCGATCGCCTCTGCTTCAGCTGTGGCCGCGTATCCACCAGCGGCGGAGAACTCAGCATCAACGCGGGTGTAGCGCTCCATTGCTTTTTCAAGCGCTTCGCCTTCAGAGGTGGACATCTCTTCCTCAACCATCTTCATGCGATGTGCGATTTGATCTAAGTCGCGAGCAGAGAGAATGCGCTCGATTACAGTGCCGGTGTCTTCACCGGTGCGAGGATCTTGTGGAAGGTAGCCAATCTTTCCTGTGCGATTTACGGCGCCTCCTGCCGGCAGTGTCTCGCCAGCGAGAACCTTTGCAAGGGTTGATTTGCCTGCACCGTTTCGACCAACAAAGCCGATGCGATCTCCATGATTGATGCGAACAGTTACGCCGTTGACTAAGAGACGTGCGCCAGCGCGTAGTTCAAGGGCTTGAGTGGAGATCATTTGCGCAATCCTCCCACAGGGGAGGTGATGAGAGAAATTGGTTAAGCAGCACCGATTCGAGTACGACGTGGTGTGGCGTAAGACTTGGCCACAGCGGTCAACTCAGTTGATACCTGTGCTTTTATGTTCTCTTCACTCTTAAGAAGGGCTGCAAGTTCTGCAATTATCTTCTTGAGTTCCTTTTGCTCTGATTCAAGTTCAAGCTTGCTCATCTTTGTAAGGCGGCGAAGTGGCATATCGAGGATGTAGGTAGCCTGCTCATCGTTGAGCTTAAAGCCCTTAATAAGCGCCTCTTTCGCAATAGCTGCATCATCACTTCCACGGATAATTTTGATGACCTTATCGATATCGATAATCGCTTTAAGAAGACCATCGACGAGCGCTAGACGGCCTTGCGCCTTTGCTTTGCGATACTCAGAGCGACGACGCACAACCTCGATACGGTGATCGATAAAGACCTGCAGTAGCTCTTTAAGTCCAAGTGTTTGTGGACGACCTTTAACAAGTGCAACCGCGTTGATGGCAAAGGCGTCCTCCATAGGAGTGAGCTTGTATAGCTGTTCAAGTACAGCCTCTGGTTCAAAGCCGTTCTTGAGTTCGATAACAACGTTTGTTCCGGTCTGACCATCAGTTAGATCGATGATGTCGGAGATGCCCTGAATCTTTTTGGCTTTAACCAGGTCGGCGATACGTTCAACAACCTTTTCGGGTCCGATGGTAAATGGAAGCTCCTTGATAACAAGACCCATTTTGCGCGAAGTAACCTTGCTAATCTCAACGGTTGCTCGGACCTTGATTGATCCCTTACCTGTTGAGTAAGCATCGCGAACACCCTCAAGGCCAACGAGCTCGCCACCTGTTGGAAAGTCTGGACCCGGAACTAACTTCATGAGTTGATTAAGGGTTGCCTTTGGATTATCAATGAGGTGCTTAGTTGCAGCGATTACCTCACCTAAGTTGTGCGGGGCCATATTTGTTGCCATACCAACGGCGATTCCTGAACCACCATTTACAAGAAGGTTTGGATACGCAGCAGGGAGAACGAGCGGCTCAAGAAGCTGTCCATCGTAGTTTGGTCCAAAATCAACTGTGTCCTCATCTGCTTCTGCAACCATCGCCATCGCAGCTGATGCAAGACGCGCTTCGGTATAACGCATCGCAGCAGGGCCTGAGTCGAGAGAGCCGAAGTTTCCGTGGCCATCGATGAGTGGAACCTGCATTGAAAATGATTGAGACATACGAACTAATGCGTCGTAGATTGCAGAGTCACCGTGTGGGTGCAACTTACCCATAACCTCACCAACAACACGTGCGCTCTTTACATGGCCCTTCTCTGGACGAAGACCCATCTCTGCCATCTGATGAAGGATGCGGCGGTGCACAGGCTTTAATCCATCACGAGCATCAGGTAGAGCACGTGAGTAGATAACTGAGTAGGCGTACTCAAGGAAGGACTCTGACATCTCTGATGAGACATCGATATCTACGATCTTTCCTGGATACTCACCAGCTTTTGGACCAACTGGTTTCTTCGCCTTGGTTGCTGTGCTCTTTTTCGCTGTTGCCATGCGGGAATTGTGCCAATACTTAGAGCAAAATCGCGGTACCTACACGCAGAGTGAGAAGATATCTCTGTGCATTTATCCCAGATAACCCCATCGCTCTTTGCCTCCTTGGGTTTATCTACCGCAAAGGATGTGATCGGAGCAGGGCAGAGCCCATCTGGTCGCGAACTCCTCTTTTTAATTGATGGCCTTGGCGCTGATGTGATTGAAAAGTACAAAGAGTTAATCCCAAAGATTTCAATGCTCCATCGTCACGGCTCGGTACAAACCTCTTTTCCATCAACAACAGCGACAAGTCTTGCAACCTTAATGACAGGTGAGATGCCTGGTGCACACGGAATGCTTGGATACACGGTGCAGGTTCCGCGAAGCGGTGGTCGAATTCTTAACTCACTTAAATGGGATGATCGAGTTGATCCAGTTATCTGGCAGCCGATTCCGACTCTCTTTGAGCGCGCAGCAGCGGAAGATATTTCTGTAACCCATGTCGCAGCAAAACGGTATGAGAATACGGGCTTTACGCAAGCGGTTTTTCGTGGCGCAAAGTACAGCGGCGCTAATGTTGTGCCAGAGCTGATCAACCAGACCGCTGAGGCGTTACATAAGACACCGGCGTTTGTATACCTCTATGTAAACGACCTCGATGTAGCAGGGCATAGCGATGGTGTTGGATCGGATAAGTGGATTGCAGCTCTCGTTGGCATCGATCAGATGATTACAGCGCTCTTACATAAACTTCCACGAGGCACACGCCTATGGCTCACATCAGATCACGGCATGATTAACGTAGAAGAGAAGATCGTTATTGGTCGAGATAACTCCTTAGCCGACGGTGTCAGTGTTATTGCCGGAGAGCCACGTGCGCGTCATCTCTATATCGACTCTGACTCCGATAGCGCCCGAGAAGATCTTGCAGCTAATTGGAGGGAAAGCCTTGGAGATAAAGCCAAGATCTTTACTCGAAGCGAAGCTGTGGCAGCTGGATTGTTTGGTAGCGAGGTAAGTGCAGATGCTGCCGATCGCATGGGAGATGTCATCGCGATTGCACAAGGTGGCGCCATACTTATTGAAGCCGCGCGCGAGAGCCAGGAGTCTTCGATGGTCGGACATCATGGTGGGTTAAGCGATACTGAAAGTTACGTTCCGCTTTTAACTACTAGCGTGAATTAGTTTTCCTCTGAAGGCTCTTCGGTTGAGGCGCTGTGGCCAAACATAATCTCATCCCATGATGGAACCTTTGCGCGGGCGACGATTCCATCCTGTGTATCTGATGCAGCTGGAGTTTCGCGGATTGCAACAAGTCTTGGAGTTTCACGAACAGGTTCAGGAACGGTGATTGGTGCGGGCGCTTCTGCACGTGATGGATGGTTTGGCTCTGAGTGAATAATTGCTGGCTCGCTGCGGCGAACAGGTGCATCCTCGCCGAGCATCCACCCTCCATTGTCATCCATCGGCGTAACAACGCGGCGGCTTTGATCAAAGCTCCATCGAGCGCTCCCTGAGCCATCGCGGGTTGGATAGATGAGCTCTATAAGCCAGGTTCCATCGAACTCGCGCCATGTTTGCCATGCGAGCTCATCGATATCAACGCCTCGCGCAGATAGCTTTTTTTCAATGACAGATAAGAAAGTTTCATCTCCGTGCACAGGGTCCTTGCGCATTGAGAGATCATGGACAATATTGAGAATGTAAATGCGCTCCTGAAGAATTGGTCCCGCAAAGCGTGAGACCTTTTCTACAGAGATGTTTCCTTCACGCGCAACCGCGTCCATACTTTCGCCAGATCGCAGACGTTTTTGAATCTCTTTTACACTCATCTCGGCGCTGTCATCGATTGATACAGATGTAAGCCTTGGTTGATTTACAGTCGCACGAAGAGTGTCGCTAATGCGAAGAGTGAAATCTTCGCCCTCTGAGTTGGTGAGCGCTAGGTGAGACCCATCTGGGGTCTTGCCGGTTAATCGAAGCTCACTCATGCGCCCGAGAATATCTGATTACCCCGCAATGGACCCCTCATCTACGCGGGAGTTTGAGCCGATTTACGCTTGTTGCCCCGTCTATGGCAAGATACGCAGTCTGCGCGGCTTACATGGCTGGTGCTGAATTAGAAGATATGAAGAGGACTTGAAATGAACATTCTTGATGCCGTCGACGCAAAGTCAATGCGTAAGGACATCCCACAGTTCCGCTCAGGCGATGAACTAAAGATCCACGTTCGCGTTATTGAAGGCAACAAGTCACGTATTCAGGTCTTCCAAGGTGTTGTTATCCGTCGCCAAGGTGAAGGCGTCCGCGAGACATTCACAATCCGTAAGCTTTCATACGGTGTCGGAGTAGAACGTACCTTCCCAGTGCACACACCAGTTATTGAAAAGATTGAGCTTGTAAAGAAGGGCGATGTACGTCGCGCCAAGCTTTACTACCTCCGCGATCTTCGCGGTAAGGCTGCAAAGATTCGCGAAAAGCGCGATGGCATCGAAGGTTACGGCGACGGAATCCTTTCAACTCCAGAACCAATCGCACCAGTTGTGGTTGAAGAGGCAGTTATTGAAGAGGTTGTTGTTGAGGCACCAGCTGCTATTGAAGAGGCTGCAGTTGAAGCACCTGTAGCAGAGGCTGTTGCAGAAGAAGCACCGGTTGCGGAAGCAACTGAAAAGCCAGCTGAATAACAGCTAACTCAACTATGCCACGTAAGGGCTCGCTTGCTCGCGAGTTCCCCATACTTGTAGTTGTTGCACTCCTCGTCTCACTCTTTATCAAAACTTTCCTTGTGCAGTTTTTCTATATCCCATCAGGATCAATGGAGAATACGCTTCAGATTAATGATCGCGTAGCCGTCAACAAGGTTCCATTCATTAGCGACACAATCAACCGTGGCGATGTCGTTGTCTTTCGCGATCCTGCTGGCTGGTTACCAGAGGCTGCAGGAATTAGCGGCAATAAGGTCACAGTAAAGGTTAAAGAGGTTTTTGTAGCGCTAGGCGTTCTGCCCAATCCTGCTAAGCAGTACTTGGTAAAGAGAGTAATTGGAGTAGCAGGGGACAAGATCATCTGTTGCGACAAGAACAAGGGTCTGACTATTAATGGAAAACCAACCAGTGAGCCCTACATCTTTGCTGGAAATACACCGAGTGAAACCGAGTTCAATGTAACGGTTCCTGAAGGCAAGATTTGGGTAATGGGAGATCACCGTGGAGCAAGTGCGGACTCTCGTTACCATCAAGAGGATATCAATAAGGGTTTTGTCCCTCTCGATAAGGTTACGGGTCGAGTAGTTGGAATCATCTGGCCATTTAAGAATGCAGGCTTTGTTCCATCACAAGATCCCATTAAGTAGTTTTCATGAAGGTTATTGAAGCCTTACTGGCCGATGCAGGAATCTCTCCCTTAGCTGGTGTTGATGAGGCTGGTCGCGGTGCATGTGCAGGACCACTCGTCGTAGCAAGCGTCATTCTCAAAGATCCCTTTGCAAAAGAGCTCACCGATGTTCGTGACTCTAAAGAGGTTTCAGAGACAAAGCGTGAAGAGCTCTTTGATTTAATTAGCCAGCTTGCTGAAGCGGTAAGTGTTGTAGTTATTCCTGCGGCAGAGGTAGATGCACGAGGTGTACACGCAGCTAACCTAGATGGAATGCGCAGGGCGGTGCAGGGACTTTCTATCGCACCTGCATACGTTTTAACTGATGGCTACGCGATTGAAGGTTTAGCGGTTCCAAATCTTGCGGTGTGGAAGGGCGATCAGGTTGTGACCTGTATCAGTGCAGCCTCAATTATCGCCAAGGTAACCCGTGATCGAATCATGAGAGATTTAGATAGGCAGTTTCCTGCCTATGGCTTTGCCGCACACAAGGGGTACATCACCAAGGTTCACAGTGAGGCGTTGATAAAGAATGGTGCCTGCCCACAGCACCGACGCTCCTTCGCAAATATTGCGGCACTGGGTTAAAACTTACCCACATCTAAATAGCTACAAGCTTTGAATGAGGGTGCAGATATCTACTCTGCGCCGCATGGGTAGAGCAAAGATAAGAACAGGTGCATTTGGCG
>CAIMCU010000089.1 GCA_903839585.1 uncultured Actinomycetes bacterium
GCACTGTGCGATCTTCCACGAAGGCAACTTTGCACTTGCGGGATACATAGGAATGTACTTTCCGGCAAAGGATTCAACTGCGCTATCAACATCTGCGCCATCGGGCACAAGCTCATAATCTGGATGCGCTAACTGTCTCTTGCCGTTGAAAACACCGATCTTGCCCGCAAATAAACCCTGCTTGCCAACCTTGAGCTCCTTCTCTCTCCACGCTTGATTAAAAAAGGTTAAAGATAGCTTTGCGCTTCCATCGGTAACTACTACCTCAAGGATGCTTCCCTTGCGCTGTTGTAGCCGCCTGCTTGTTGCACTAAATATCTCAGCCAAGATTGTGACCTCATCGCCTTCTTGGAGCTCTGAGATATTGCTGAGTTCGCCCCGTACGAGATAGCGACGGGGAAAGTGGTGAAGCAAATCCCCAACAGTCTTATATGAAAAGCTTTGCTCAAGCGCCTTTGCGGTTCTATCCCCCACTACATTGTGAAGTTTGGAGTCGAGGCCGGCCATAGGCGTCATTGTCTCGTAAGCGTTACCGTTCTGTTGGTATGACTCCACCCTGAGTGAGTAATAATTATTAAGACCCGGGAAGAAAACTCCTGCAGAATTCGATCCTCAATTCTTTGCGCAAGTGCTTTATCCAAGTGCTCAGTTGGCTCATCCAGGATAAGGATCTGCGCATCGCTCAAAAGAGCGCGAGCAACACCCAATCTCTTTGCCTCTCCTCCTGAAAGAGGTCTTCCAAACTCCCCAATGAGGGTCTCTAAACCAATGGAATCTAGCTCCAATAGCTTTAAGACTCTCATCAGTTCAGAATCAGATAACTCTGAACCTGCAACCTTCAAATTCTCTCTCAAGCTTGTGTTAAAGATATGTCCATTTTGTAGTGAGCCAGCAATAGAACCTGAAATATCAATAACTCCTTCATGAGGAAGGAGATTCAGTAGACCTAGAGCGAGAGTTGATTTTCCACTTCCGCTTCGACCTCGAATCACTATTGACTCCCCCTCGCGTACTTCAAAGGAGATTGGATTCATGAACTGCTTATCCCAGGACACTCGAACATCTTGAAGAGTGAGGTATGGAGATTGAGATGGACCGGAAACCTCGACAGGTGTATCTACAGGTTGGTTTTGAATCTCCTCAACATGAGATTGAGCAAGTAATAGTTTGCCTGAAGTGTGGAGATTTGGAAACCAGCTGGTAATGGATTCAAACATTACCAATGGAAGAAAGATTAACATCGTGACTTTAACCGCCGGAAAGATTTGAGAGTCAGTCAATCGATAGGCGATTAGGGTGCTGGCAAAGATAGATGAGCCAATGATGAGCGTGGTAGCTACCTGTGTGTACCAAGAAGATTTAAGGAGACTGCGTTCTGTTTTGAGTATCTCTTCCTCATATGATCTTGCTTGCCTTACCTGGTTTTCAAGGTAGCCGTACATTGTTGCTTCGACTAACCCATCTGTAAGCGAGGTAATCTGTCGGGAGTAATCGCCTTCAACGGATTCGACCCTTCTTGCTGATTTAGCACAGGCACTCTTGATAACAAAGGGCAGAACGATGAGCAACAAAATCGATGACGGAACTGTGAAAAGTAAACTCTCTGGGGATATCCAGATCCCCAATAACGCAGAGGTAAGTACCGATATAAAAGCGGCAATAGCTGGAAGCACAACACGTAGTTGATACTCCTGAGCCCTTTCAACATCGTCGACGATTATCTTTACAAAGCTACCTGAGTTGAGATCTCGAGCAAAGGAGATGTGACGATGGGATAACTTCTCGAAGAGTTGTACACGCAAAGCAGTCAGGCGATTAAACACAGCGTCATGGCTAACTACTCGCTCTAAATACCTAGCAACCGATCTGAAGATTCCAAAGAACCGAACCATGACTATCGAAACCGTGAGAGTAAGAATTGGTGGATGAGAGGCTGCCATTGTAATAAGCCAGCCACTTGAGATTGTTAGACCTGAGCCTCCAATAAATGCAGCTGCGCCAAGAATGGAGGCGAGAAACATTTTGAATTTAAACCTATTCATGCAATCACCCGCGCAACTTGAAAGGTTCGATCACGCTCTGTTATCAAATCCGTATCATGAGTTATGAGCGCCAAACCCGCACCATTGGAAACGGCTTGACGCAGAGCCCTCATAATTGAAAGAGCGCTTTCGGCATCTAAGTCAGAGGTTGGCTCATCAGCGATGATGAAGCGAGGCTTGCGAATAAGAGCTCGCGCAACTGCAATCTTTTTAAGTTGACCACCGGAAACTAAAGAGCTTTTCTCCCCAACTCCTCCAATATCAGTATTGAGGCCGAAGGGAAGATCTGATATCTCAAGTCCCACATTTAACAAAGCACTGATAATCGTTTCGCTACTAAAGGATGGATCGATGAGCTTGAACTGTTCTTCGATACTTCCTTTTGCCATTAACGGGTTCTGCGGAATCCACCCAATAACTTGCTGCCAAGCGGTTGCAAGCCCATCATGTAGCGCAACCTCATCTGCTTGCACCTGTGCATCGAAGTTCTGCGCAAGGAGATTAAGTGCGAAGGAGGTTTTCCCAACTCCGGAATCACCAACTATTACAACGACTTCTCCGGTCTGAAGTGAACCAGAATCAATTGTTGAGTCAATCACCGATGGAATTGCAAGATTCCACTTACTCCACGAGATCTTATTGGTCTTCGAGAAATCGTAATGCTGCGGGGTTGGAATAAACTTTGCACCCTCTTGTATCTTGCGGAGCTGAATTAACGCCTCACCTCCATCAGCGGAGGCGTGAAAAAGAGATGCTGCGTTTCTGAGTGGGAAGTAGACCTCAGGGGCGAGTATTAGCACCGCTAGTGCGTTAAAGAATGGAATTGTGTCATCTACCAATCTCAAGCCAACTGAAACAGCTATCAGCGCCACTGAAATGGTTGCACATAACTCAAGTACGAAAGCCGAGAGAAATGAAATTTTCAAAACTTTCATCGTCTCTGATGTGTACCTATCCCCCATTTCTCCGATTCGCTTCGACTGCGTCTTGTCTCGCCCAAAGATTCTGAGGGTAATGAAACCGCTTAGTGAGTCTTCAAAGTACTTTGATAAGGTTCCAAGAGATTGCCACTTCTTGCTTACGGAGTCGCTGGTGTATCGGCCGATGAGAGCACCAAATATCGGAATCAAGGGAAGCGTCAAAACGGCAATAACAGCCGAAAGCCAATCTAGCTTGGCCATCACAGCCAAGACTGTTAGTGGGGTTGCTACTGCGAAAACCATCTGAGGTAAGAAGCGGCCCAGATAAATATCTAAACTATTGAGACCTTTAACGAGAAGTCCGGCCATATGAGCCGGTGATTGATTCTCATAACTTTGAATCCCTGAAGTTATCTCGCTGCGAAGCTCCTGCTTAATCTTGCAAGCTTGGAGGCTACACCAGTACTCAAAGCGAGATTGAAAGAGGGATCGAAAGAGCCAAAGCGCACCTAGCTGGAAAATCCTTTCCTCAATCGCGCTGCTGCCATTAATTAGCCCAACAATTATCGAAGCAAGCAGCAAGGCGTTGAGAACAACAATGAGCGCCCAAATCGCCGAAGCGATGGTGACCGTTATGAAAAGAGTACGGCTACTGCCCTTAGAGAGCAGTAGCCGTAGTTCATTTGATTTCACTGATGCAATATATGGCTGGCAGTATCCAAAACTCCACGTTCTGGGTGAGGAATCTGTGAGGCACTTATTCGCTTTCTAAACACCCAGTAGGTCCAACCTTGGTAAAGCAGAACCAGAGGAGTCATCACAACAGCCACGACCGTCATAACTTTAAGCGTGTACGGCGTGCTTGATGCGTTGTTAATCGTTAGATCAAACTGCTCTCCGAGTGAGCTCGGCATAACCCGTGGATAGAGTGCGAAGAACAAGTCTGATACGAAGAGAAGAATTGCAGATGCTGAGAATATAAACGCCCAGCCTTCTCTGCGACGTAGCGTTGCGTAAAGTCCTGCGACCCATGCCAACGCAACTCCAGTTGAAAGTGTTAGTACTACTCCATCAAACTCAGGGAGCATGAGGTTTGTCCATGTCAGGAATGCAACCGCGGCTACTGCAGCTACCAAACCAAGTTTGAGAGCCAACTCATGAGCTCGATCACGTATTCCTCCCGCTGTCTTTAGGGAGAGGAAGATTGCTCCGTGAGTGAGAAATACGAAGAGGGTGACAACTCCCCCGAGAAGGGCGTACGGATTGAGTAGGTTAAAGAAGCCACCTACGTACTCGATGTAACCATCTGCTGACCGCTCTAGAGGAACACCTCTGACGATATTGGCAAAAGCTACGCCCCAAAGTAGAGCAGGAAGGAAGCTGCTAATGACGATTGCAACATCCCAACGTTGACGCCACTGCGCCTTTCCATACTTACTACGGTATTCAAAGGCTACGCCTCGAACAATGAGTGATACGAGAATGAGAAAGAGCGGCAGATAGAAGCCACTAAAGAGGGTCGCATACCACTCTGGAAATGCTGCGAAGGTGGCCCCTCCAGCTACTAACAACCACACCTCGTTTCCATCCCAAACCGGTCCCAAGGTTGTTAAGACTGCACGACGATCTGCTTCATTGCGGGAAACGAATGGAAGCAGCATTCCTACTCCGAAATCAAAGCCTTCAAGAATGAAGTAACCAATCCAAAGAACTGCGATCAGAAGGAACCAGGTAGTTTCAAATGTCATTTTCTTTTCTCCTCTCCTAGTAAGCCATCACGAGTGGTTTATCTGATGAACCGCCAAGCTTTGGATCCTCATAATCCAACTCAGTTTGAGGTCCGTTCTTAATTACCTTCAAGGTCAATCCGACCTCAATAAAGGCAAGTACTCCGTAGAGCAGTGTGAAGACGATCATTGTGAAGAGAACAGCACCTGCTGATACAACAGCGCTTACGCCATCAGCTGTCCGAATCAACCCAAAGACCGCCCAAGGTTGACGACCGGTTTCAGTAAAGATCCATCCAAATGAGTTTGCTAGAAGCGGTGTAAATGGAAGGAAGATCATCGCTGGTAAGAACCACTTACCGCGCGGTGTGGCACCTTTTCGCATCTGATAGAGAGCCAACAGTGCAAAGAGAACTCCGATTGCTCCAAAGCCAATCATGAGTCTAAATGACCAGTACGCAAGAGGAATGTTCGGTGTGTAGTCACCAGGACCGTATGTCTCTTCATACTCTGTCTGAATATCGTTTACACCCTTTACCGTTCCATTGACATCTCCTGTTGCAAGAAATGAGAGCACAGAGGGAATATCTATTTGAAATACAGGTCGAGATCCATCGAGGGTTCCGATAGTTAGTAGAGAAAAGGGTGCACTATCGGTCGTTTCATAAAGAGCCTCAGCTGCAGCCATCTTCATAGGCTGTTGTTCAGTCATTAGCTTGGAGGTTAAGTCGCCTGAAACTCCGACAAATATGAAGGAGATAACCATGGTGATTAAACCGAGCTTTAACGTCCCGCGTGACATCTCAACATCTTTCTTCTTGATAACAAGCCAAGCTGAAACTCCGGCTAGGAAAGCTCCTGCAGTAAAAACAGCCGATGGAATTGTGTGAAAGAAGGTCAGGACCTCAGTCTTTTGGGTGAGAACTTCAAAAATATTTGTAA
>CAIMCU010000090.1 GCA_903839585.1 uncultured Actinomycetes bacterium
CATGGCTAAAGCCTTTCCGACTCTTAGTAGTTACTTACTTAAGTATTGATGTACCGGTAGAGCGAAGATCTTCACAAGCATGTGCAACACGTGCAGCCATTCCAGCCTCTGCAAGCTTGCCCCAAGCGCGTGGGTCGTAAGCCTTCTTGCTTCCGACCTCTCCATCAATCTTGAGCACGCCGTCGTAGTTCTTGAAAATATGATCAACTACTGGACGTGTGAATGCGTACTGAGTATCTGTATCGATATTCATCTTTACAACGCCGTAATCGAGTGAGTCGCGAATCTCAGAAAGTAGTGACCCGGAGCCACCATGGAAAACGAGATCCATAGGCTTGCTTCCAGCTGCTAAGCCGAGCTCTTTTGCCACTGCATCTTGGAGGGTTTGAAGAATCTTTGGCTGAAGTACAACGTTTCCTGGCTTGTAAACACCGTGAACGTTTCCGAAGGTTGCAACGACCATATAACGTCCGCGCTCACCGTTTCCAAGGGTCTTCAAGGTTAGAAGCGCATCCTCTGGAGTTGAGTACAACTTCGCATCGTGCTTTGCTTCAATTCCATCCTCTTCGCCACCGACTACGCCGATTTCAATCTCAAGGATTGTGCGCGCTGCAACAGACTTTGTAATTAACTCATCTGCAATCTTCATATTCTCAGACATTGAGACCGCTGAGCCATCCCACATATGAGAGTTAAAGAGTGGGGTCTGTCCATTCTTTACGCGCTCTGCACCAATCGCTAAAAGCGGACGCATAAATCCATCGAGCTTTTCTTCTGGGCAGTGATCTGTGTGAATACCAATATTTACTTTGTAGTTCTTCGCAACAACGTGCGCAAACTCTGCGAGCGCTACAGCGCCGTCGACCATGTTCTTAACCGTTGAGCCTGATGCATACTCCGCACCGCCCCATGAAAATTGAATGATTCCATCGGACTCTGCTTCTGCGAATCCACGAATAGCGGCGATGACCGACTGTGATGATGAAACGTTGATTGCTGGATATGCGAATGCGCCCTTTTTGGCGCGATCAAGCATCTCTGCATAAATCTCTGGGGTTGCAATTGCCATGGTGACTCCAAATTTTCTCGGGCGTAAACTCAAAGAACCGAGCGCATCATTGGGCCGATTTCTGGCTTACGGCTAATCCAACCACCTCTTTGCCTCTATGAAAAATCGCCATGCAGGAGGTGGCACCCTAGCCGGCTCTTGACGCTTCCGAGTAGCCTGCCAGTATGAGCCAACAGTCAGGATCCCCGCACGACTCGATTGAAAACCTCTCCCAGGAGGATCGCCGCTTTGCCCCCTCACAAGAGTTCGCAGCACAGGCAAATGCAAAGGCTGATCTATACGCACACGCAGATAAGGACCGTTTAGCTTTTTGGGATGAACAGGCAAATGAGCTGCAATGGGATCAGAAGTGGAATCAAACACTGGAATGGAACTCACCATACGCAAAGTGGTTTCTGGGTGGAAAGTTAAACGCATCCGTTAACGCTTTAGACCGGCATGTAAACGAAGGGCGAGGTGGAAGGGTCGCATTCCACTTTGAAGGAGAGCCCGGTGATACTCGATCAATTACCTACTCCGAACTACTTTCAGATGTTAGTAAAGCCTCGCACGCGCTCACCGAACTTGGCGTGAGTGCAGGAGATCGAGTTGCTATTTATATGCCAATGATTCCTGAAGCAGCGGTAGCGATGCTCGCCTGTGCGCGTATCGGCGCGGTCCACTCCGTTGTCTTTGGTGGTTTCTCTGCAGAAGCTTTGTTGTCGCGTATCCAAGATGCAGACGCCAAGCTGGTTATCACAAGTGATGGTGGATTTAGAAAAGGTGCAGCATTTGCGTTAAAGCCTGCAGTTGATGAAGCTCTCAAGGGTCAGACTAATGTTAAAAAAGTTTTGGTAGTCAAAAGAACAGGTCAAGAAACGGCATGGAACACCGATCGTGATGTCTGGTGGCATGAGATCGTAGATAAGCAGGATTCAAAACATCAAGCTGAAAGTTTTGATAGCGAACACCCTTTGTTTATTTTGTACACATCTGGAACAACGGCAAAACCAAAGGGAATATTTCACACAACAGGTGGGTACTTAACCCAAGCTTCTTACACCCACAAGGTTGTCTTTGATATAAAGCCAGAGAAAGATGTCTACTGGTGCACCGCAGATATTGGTTGGATTACAGGTCACTCATACGTTGTCTATGGACCTTTGATTAATGGTGCAACTCAGGTGATGTATGAAGGCACCCCAGATACTCCTCACAAAGGTAGGGTCTTTGAGCTCATCGAAAAGTACGGCGTCACAATTTTGTATACCGCTCCAACGCTTATTCGCACATGGATGAAGTGGGGAGATGAGCACCCAAATAACTTCTCGCTCACATCCTTGCGTTTATTAGGTTCAGTTGGCGAACCAATTAATCCTGAAGCGTGGATCTGGTACCGCGACGTAATTGGTGGGCAGAGATGTC
>CAIMCU010000091.1 GCA_903839585.1 uncultured Actinomycetes bacterium
CATCCCGTCGTGAGCAGTATCCCTTGTCCAAACTCTACGGTTCCACCAGCATTCAAATTTATATTTGCTGCTAATACCCCCTTGGCGCCAAAACTTAGAACTACGACAGCCAAAATTACAATCAGGGAATGAAATCGATTTCCACGAACTCTTTCTTCTTGGATGGGATCATCGGAGTAGTCGTATTGAACCTCCTGATAACCAGCCATCTTTGAAGTGTATCGGTAGGGCGAATTTGTAAATTTCCCCCTCAGCGGGTGAACGCTCTTTCTTATCGAAGGTATATTTGCCCTGTGAGCACACAGCCCAAGATTTCAGGTCCGCTATCGGGACGTCCAGGAATCTATGGGGGGCGCTACTCCAAATGGGCGGTAATCCTCCCTATTTTTCTCTTTGGCGTTGCGATAGCTGTTATCGCCACGACACTTGCTGCAAATCAACAAACTCTTGTAAACGCCAATCCAGAGATTCAGGGTGTAGCCACGATCGAGTCGTGTAACGGTTCTCAAGCTGTATCTCTAAAGCCTTTTGCAAAGTTTAAGAATCAAAGTGGAGCAGGAGATTTCCTTTTCACGGGTGTAAGAATCGAAAACATTAAGGCGACAGCAGATGGGTGCGCTGGTAGAGAGTTTATTCTGCAAGCCCACTCAAACTCGGCTGGATTGTTGGAACTCTTTAAGAATCCTGCTAACTCTGGAGTCTTTGAAATAAAGGTCTTAGCTAATCTTGGAGGTACATACTCGATCGTTGATACATCTTCCGGGTTATCGATTCAATCATTGGCAACCTCAAGCGCTGACTTCACGGGATTTATCATCGACTTACCTCGTCAGGAGGATGCTGCAGGGGGCGCTTACGCTTCGACAGCTGCCTCAGATATTTCATACATCTCACTCGAGACAACCAGCTAAGTGAGCCAAGGGCTATCCTTGAACAATGACTAATCACGGCAATATGTATGGACCTAACTTCACCTTCTTAGGAATTCCTGCGTGCGACTTAGATGATCCAAAGAGCTACTCAGGAGCCGATGTCATCATCGTTGGTGCGCCAATCGACAGCGGTACATCTCATCGCTCAGGTGCAAAGTTTGGCCCTCAAGCTATTCGCGGTGGTGATTACCTCCCTCACGATGGCGAACGTCCGCACCTGGCACTTCGCACAGATGGCTTGAAGGATCTCAAAGTTTTTGATGCTGGTGATTTAATGATGCCCGGTGGCGATTTAGTGGCATCTCTTTCCGTACTTCGTGAAGCAACAGAGAAAATCTCCCGTGCAGGTGCAATCGCAGTTGTTCTCGGTGGCGATCACTCCATCGCCTCAGCTGACGTTGCCGGAATTGCCAACCACATCGGTAAGGGCAAAGTTTCGATGATTCACTTTGATGCACACGCTGATACTGGTGAAGATCAGTTCGGTGCACTCGTTGGGCATGGAACACCCATGCGACGTCTTATTGATGAAGGTTATGTGCGTGGAGATCGCTTCCTCCAGCTTGGGCTTCGTGGCTACTGGCCAGATAACAAAACCCTTGAGTGGATGCGCGATCAAGGTATGCGCTCCTATGAGATGACAGAGATTCATCACCGTGGACTAAAAGAGGTTCTCGATGAATCCTTTGCAACACTCACAAATGAGTGTGATGGAGTATTCCTGTCTGTTGATATCGATGTTGTCGATCCAGGAATGGCGCCGGGAACTGGAACTCCAGAGCCAGGTGGCATGACTAGCCGTGAGCTTCTTGAAGCCGTACGTCGCATCTGCCTAGAGCTACCAATCGTAGGCATCGATGTTGTTGAGGTCGCTCCCCCATTTGATAGCGCAGATATCACCGCAATTCTTGCGAACCGAGTTGTATTAGAAGCCCTCAGCGCTATCGCAAAGCGCAGATCCGGTAAGCCTTACGATCCAAAGCAAAACCTGCTCGATCGTTAATCTAAAGTCTTAAGAATTATCTTTATATCCTCAAGGCTTGTCCAAGGGTTCACAATTGCAAAGCGAAGAATCGGCTGGCCTGCATGCTTAGAGGGTGGAATAAAACCGATCTGATCATCTAGAAGTTCATCACTCCAGCTTTGATACTGATCTGAGCTCCATCCCTTGCGAGTAAATGCAACGATAGAGAGCTCGGGTTCGCAAAGGAGCTCTAAGTTTGGGTGGCCCTTGATGAGCTCGGCAGCTTGCTTGGCCAAAGTAATGGATGACTCAACAGCCTCGGAGTACGCATCGGTGCCGTTAGCTGCAAGTGAGAACCAGAAAGGTAATCCACGCACACGACGGGTAAGTTGAAACGCATAATCTGATGGACTCCAGGAGTCATCGTGAAGTGTGTCAAGGTATGAAGCGTGCTGGGTATGAACATCACGTGCTAGCGCTGGCTCTCTATAAACAAGTGCGCAGGCATCGTATGGAGCAAACAACCACTTATGAGGATCAACG
>CAIMCU010000092.1 GCA_903839585.1 uncultured Actinomycetes bacterium
AACCTTTGATGCAAAGGTGAGCTGTCCCATTCCAAGTCGCTCAGAGATCATCGCTGGAACAACGCTCATGCGTGCATCCGTTGACTCTGTTCCACAGATGATTAAGTCGTACTCGCCTTTAAAAATTACGTTGGCAAGAACCTCAGTTGTAAGAAGTGCATCTGCGCCAGCGAGCGCCGCATCGGTAACAAGAATCGCATCGTTTGCACCCATTGAAAGCGCTTTGCGAACCGCCTCAGTTGCGCGCTCTGGTCCCATAGAAATGACGGTAACTGTGTTTGGTCCACCCTCTTCATTTCCACCATGTGCCTCGACGATGCGCAGCGCCTCTTCAACTGCATACTCATCGAGATCGTTAAGAACAGCGTCAACGTTTTCGCGATCGAGAACACCGTTGACCATCTTCTTCTCTGCCCATGAATCTGGAACCTGCTTTACACACACTGCAATCTTCATGGGCGATAGGTTACTCATCAGTAGCACCTCTCACAAGGCGAGTTAGCGCGCTTTTGTAACGGTAACATCGCACAATGATGCAATCGGGAACGGGTGGCAAGCTCGCCATAATCGCCCCCGGTCAAGGATCACAAACCCCCGCGATGCTCTCCTCTTTATTAGAGAATCCTCAAAACCAGGCTCTGCTTCACAGCTGGTCAGAGGCGATCGGGCTAGATCTAGTGCGCCTTGGAACCACGGCAGATGCTAATGAGATTAAGGACACCGCTAATGCGCAGCCACTCATCGTCGCCGCGGGTCTTCTAGCTTTTCGCGCCTTAGAGGCTACAAAGTTTTCATTAGTTGCTGGCCACTCCGTCGGCGAGATAACCGCCGCCGCCATCGCAGGAGTTATCTCCCCTATCGATGCGTTAACACTGGTGCGCGCACGTGGTGTTGAGATGGCAAAGGCTGCAGCAGCAAAGCCATCAGGTATGGCTGCAGTCTTAGGTGGAGAGCGCGAAGTAGTTTTACAAGCGATTGCAGATCTGGGTTTAGTTGCAGCAAATGACAACGGCGGCGGACAAATAGTTGCCGCAGGAGATCTCGGGGCGCTTTCAAAGTTAGCCCCAGAAGGTGCGCGGGTTCGCCCGCTTGCAGTGGCTGGGGCTTTTCACACCTCTTATATGCAATCCGCAGTTGAGCCATTAAGTGCGCTGGCTGCTGCGATGGAGGTCTCTGACCCAAAGGTTGGGGTTATCTCCAATAAGGATGGCGCCGTTATTACTAATGGACGCGAAGTTCTCGATCGCATCGTGGCTCAGATCTCCAACCCTGTTCGATGGGATCTATGTATGGAAAGCCTTGCATCCCTTGGTGTTACCGGCGTCATTGAGGTGCCACCTGCTGGAACATTGGTTGGGTTGATCAAACGCGCTACCCCTTCAATTGAACAGTGTGCCTATAAATCACCAGCAGATCTGCCAATTGTTCTTGAGTTTGTAGCTACCCACGGAGGTAAGTAATGCCGATTAAACCCACATCAGGTAGTGAAAGCAGCGTTCTCTCTGTCGGTGCATACCGTCCAAAGCGGCTAGTTCCAAACTCGGAGATTGTTGATCTCATTGATTCAACGGATGAGTGGATTGTTCAACGCACAGGAATTGAGTCACGTCGCTTTGCTGGTCCAGATGAGAGCGTTATCTCTATGGCCCAAGCCGCTGCAGAGCAAGCTCTAAAGCGAGCCAAGTTAACTGCAGATGAGATCGACACTGTAATTGTTGCAACGATTACCTATCCTCACCAGGCACCAAGTGCTGCAACGGAGTTAATTACCAAACTTGGAAATACCAAAGCGGCTGCATTTGATATCAACGCAGCGTGTGCAGGTTTTTGCTACGGCGTATCGATGGCCCATGACTTTGTAAAAGCAGGCACATCAAAGAAGGTGTTAGTTGTCGGAGTTGAAAAACTCACAGACTTCGTAGATCCAACCGATCGAGCAACGGCTTTCATCTTTGCCGATGGTGCAGGGGCTGTGATTATTGGTGAATCCGATGAGGTTGGAATCGGTCCCGTTGTTTGGGGCGCAGATGCCGACTCCCGCGATGCCATTGTTATGAACCCGCCTTGGACAGATATGCGCTCTGCTACTCAGAAATCGATCGCAGACATCGCCTGGCCAAATATCTCTCAACAAGGTCAGACCGTTTTCCGTTGGGCGGTTTTCTCTATGAGTAAGGCGGCGATTAAAGCACTTGATGCTGCTGGTTTAACCGTTAACGACATCGATGCCTTCATCCCACACCAAGCAAATGTTCGCATTATTGAAACCATGGCAAAAGAGATGAAGATGCCAGAGTCG
>CAIMCU010000093.1 GCA_903839585.1 uncultured Actinomycetes bacterium
AATCTGGTATTCCATACGGACTTGGATTAGTGAAGAACTCATATGTAGGGCGCACCTTTATTCAACCATCGCAGACTATTCGCCAACTAGGTATTCGCTTGAAGCTCAATCCCCTTCGCGAAATCATTGAGGGCAAGCGCATAGTTGTAGTTGATGACTCCATTGTTCGAGGTAATACCCAACGCGCAATTGTGCGTATGTTGCGAGAGGCAGGTGCACGTGAAATTCATGTTCGTATTTCAAGTCCACCAGTTAAATGGCCTTGTTTCTACGGTATCGACTTTGCAACCCGTGCAGAGCTCATCGCAAGCGGTTTAGATACCGAAGAGATTCGTAGATCTATCGGTGCTGATTCACTTGGATATATCTCCATCGATCAACTCATCGAAGCGACCACTCTTGGCGAGGAAAGACTTTGCACCGCATGCTTTACAGGGGTTTATCCAATCGCTGTTCCAACGGATATGTCTGAAGGAAAGCTTCGCCTTGAGATAACGGAGGTGAACTCATGAGCACTTATAAGGATGCCGGTGTAGATATCGATGCTGGTGATCGCGCAGTTGAGTTGATGAAAGTTTCCATAGCAAAGGCTTCCCGTCCAGAGGTTATGGGTGGCATCGGTGGATTTGCCGGACTCTTCGACGCATCTGCACTTAAAGGTTTCAAACAACCCCTGCTTGCGACATCCACCGATGGGGTTGGTACAAAGACTGAGATTGCTAGGCAGATGGGCATCTACGACACCATCGGCGAAGATCTCGTAGCCATGGTTGTCGATGACTTAGTTGTGTGTGGGGCAGAGCCACTCTTTATGACCGATTACATAGCCGTTGGAAAAGTAATCCCAGAGCGCATCGCTGCGATCGTTAGTGGAATCGCACGTGGTTGTCAGAAAGCAAATACCGCATTAATTGGTGGAGAGACCGCTGAGCACCCAGGCTTAATGAGCGAGGACGAGTTTGATATCGCCGGTGCAGCAACTGGCGCAGTCGATGCAGATAAACAACTTGGAGCTCATCGAGTACAAGAAGGCGACCTACTTATTGCAATGCCAGCCAGTGGCTTTCATGCAAATGGTTACTCACTTGTTCGCCATATTCTTGCAACACAGAAATTAGATTTACAAAAGAGTTATCAAGGGTTTGAAAAATCACTTGGCGAAATCCTGCTCACGCCAACTGAGATTTACACTTTAGATTGCTTAGCCTTAATCAAGGCTCAACATGAAAATCTTCGTACCTTCTCGCACATTACTGGTGGTGGATTAGCCGATAACACCGCACGAGTAATTCCAGATGATTTAATCGCCAAGTACGATCGCTCAACGTGGAGCCTTCCTCTTGAGATGGAGTTCATGGCAAAGAGCGCTTCAACCCCACAAGCCGATATGGAGAGAACCTGGAATGTGGGCGTTGGGATGGTGGCGATTGTCGATCCTTCAATCGGAGATCTTGCGATTAAATCCCTAGCGGCAAGGGGTATGAAGGCCTGGGTCGCGGGGCGTATTGAGCGTCACGTAGGCCCTGGAGCGTCATCTTTGGAAGGTCAGTACAAGACGCGATAACCTACGCATCTTGACGGAAAAGCGATTGATAAGGAGGCCACCCCATGGGTAGAGGCCGAGCAAAAGCTAAGCAGACTAAGGTCGCAAGAGATCTAAAGTACAACGCACAGGATATGGATCTCGATCGCCTAGCGAAGGAGCTCCACGGAGAAGCGCCAACTTCGCGCGACCGTGAAGATGACGATCCATTCGCTGAGGGCAACTACATCCCTCGTGCATAAAACCCCATACGTTGCATCGCTACGTATCTACGAACCACTCTCTGCTTTTGAACCAGCTGACAGGCTTCGCTGGCAGGAGATTGACGCATCTGTAAATAGCAAGATTGCAGAAGAAGAGTTTGCGCTACGCCGATTAGTTTTCCCAGAGCCACCAACTGGTCGTCCAGATGGTGCACACGTCTTAGATATTGATGGACAACGTTTTGTATCTCCATGGTCTACCGCTACAAGATGCTGGGCTGCGTTAGATAACTTTAAAGACTCATACCCCGCCTCGGTTGTTCCATTCTTTATATCCCCTGCGCTCGAGGATGTTATTACCGCCGGCGTGGATCTCATGGAGGATCGAGTTCCACATATCCTGACAGAAACCTGGATGATTCCACCACGATGGTTTTCCATCTTTCATCCGCAGGAGCGAATTAGCGGCGAGGATGAAAACGGTGTTTTCTGTATCTACCGAGCAAAGATTGCAGATGCAAAGGCACGAACTGAGGTCGCTCATCAAACCGTCGTTAACTCATTTGGTGAAGGTCCTGTTGAAGCCGAGATTGAACATCTACTTGATTGGTTGGAACTCTTTAACCATGGTGCGATGGTCGAGCTTGATTACGGTGGATTAGCTGGATACATGGATAAAGCTTTGAAAGAGCAAGGGCTAGATGGGATTGAGGCAGATACATCGGTTGAGGATGTACTGCGATCATTGGCAGGACTTGCATCTGGCGATGGAGCGATGGCTGGTGCTGGGTATGAGCGTCTAGTAACACGTTGGCGCGGTATTCAGGCGATTGAATCTGCAACATAGGCGGGTTGCGCAAAGCCTTATAACTAGCGGATACTTCGGGCTTTACAGTACAAATCGGACATCGCACCATGGAGCTTGGAGAGTCTTTATGAATCGCATCCCTGATGCAGAGGTATTGCTCACTCCCCGCGAGGTTGCCGATCTCTTTGGTGTTGATCCCAAGACGGTGACACGTTGGGCAAAGGCAGGAAAGTTGACATCGATTCGCACACTTGGTGGTCATCGCAGGTTTCGAAAATCAGAGGTAGATGATCTTCGACAAAACTACTTTAAGAATGAAAAGTAAAACTCTTTAAATGCGCTACTCCTTTCTGCAGTTCCTTATTCTTGGCGCGCTGACATTCATCTTTGTTGGAGTACTCACGCCAGTAATGCGAAAGGTTGCCCTCTCTGTTGGCGCTGTTGATGCACCCACCGTTGCGCGCAAGGTTCAAAAGGAGCCCGTCCCTTACTTGGGTGGAGTAGCGATTGCCCTAGGAGTCGTTATCGCCTCCTACGCAGCGCTTCTTACCGCTGATTTTTCAATGGAGTCATTTCGACTAGCAAGTTTTGTCTTACTTCCTGCAGTTGCAATCTCCATTATGGGATTAGTCGATGACTTACGGGGCTTACAACCTTGGCCCCGCTTAATTGCACAGACAGCAACTGGTGTGATTGTTGCTGTAATTTTAACCCTTACCGACACAATGGGCGTCGCCTTTGGAAACACTGCACTGAACTATCTCATCTCTGTTTTATGGATTGTTGGAGTATGCAACTCAATAAACTTCTTTGACAATCTCGATGGTGGCGCCGCAGGTACTGTGGCAGTTATCTCTACATTCCTCTTCTTCATCGCCTTTGATCGCCAACAAATACTGGTGAGCGCGCTTGCAATCGTGACAGCTGGTGCGACAGCTGGTTTTCTTATATGGAACCGCGCTCCAGCAAAGATCTACATGGGAGATGCTGGAGCTCTATTCTTAGGAATCATCATCTCTGTACTAACAATTCGCCTTCGCCCAGGTGTTGAACCTGAGATCGCATCGCTTTCTATTCCACTGGCTCTTATGGCGATCCCGATTCTTGATACAACGGTGGCGGTCACATCCCGTATTTATCGAGGAATCTCTCCACTTACTGGTGGCCGGGATCATCTATCTCATCGCCTTATGCGCATCGGTGTGGCACGTCGAACAACCGCCTTCATCCTCTGGGGGTTAGCTGCCTTTTACGGCGCCCTTGCTCTCTCGATCTATACCTGGCCAGAAGAGTTAGCGATTCCTCTCATTGTTCTCGGAGCCTTCTCCTGGATTGCCAAGTTCATCTTCTTTATTCGTATCCCAAGCGAGTAGACTTCTCTCATGGCTGATAACAAACCCGCAGATGATGCACGTGCAAAGTTCCTAGCTGCAATCGAAGCTAAGAAGAAAAAGAACGCTGCTCCAACATCTGGCCGAAGCGCAGGCTCTAAGGTCTCTGGTGGTCAAGCATCCGGTGGCGCTCCAGGACGTTTCCAACGCAAGTCTGGTTCATCAGGCTCCGCTGCTGGCTAAAGAGTGTCCGATCAGTTTCTTATCGAGATAAGGGTTCGCCCGAACGCATCAAAAAATAAGGTTGGTGGCACCGTCGGTGATCCACCCAGGTTGGTCGTTGCTGTGCAAGCACCAGCGGTTGATGGCAAAGCAAATCAAGCTGTAATTAAAGAGTTAGCCGCAGCCTTTGAACTGCGAGCCCGAGATTTCACCATTGTATTTGGAGAGCTTGGACGAGATAAGAGAGTCCTAGCTGCCGGGAATTTAGAAAAACTTCAAAGTAGATATGAAGAGTTAATCGGCAATCCAACTTTGCTGTAAACAGCTATGACCTTAAGTAATAAAGAGTGGCTCGGGACAGGATCGAACTGTCGACCTCACGATTTTCAGTCGCGCGCTCGTACCAACTGAGCTACCGAGCCCTATTTAATTGTG
>CAIMCU010000094.1 GCA_903839585.1 uncultured Actinomycetes bacterium
CCTGCTCCCAAAGCAGGCGCGCTAGCCACTACGCTACGCCCCGAGGCGCAAGAGGTGAGTCTAGAGTAATTTTTTACTCTACGTTACCGAGGCAGTACTCTCTAGCCTTGCACCACATGCGGGTGTAGCTCAATGGTAGAGCCCCAGCCTTCCAAGCTGGCCATGCCGGTTCGATCCCGGTCACCCGCTCCAGTATTTATTCGATTCCGCCGATACTCCCAACCAAAGTTGCGGTGTAAGCACCTTGAACTTTTAGTAAATCAGTCACGGTACTCAAGCCGGCAATCACATATACATCAATCCCGAAGTCCGTAGTAGATGAACCATCCAAAGTCACTTCTGCGACAACGGAATACTCGAATCGGCTTGAACCTGCGCCAGTGCGGAATGTGTTCCCTTTGAATACGGAATATGTAGTCCAAATAACCGGAGATCCACCTGTAGCCGTAACATTGAATCCGAGCGGCATGGACGAGTCCGTTGCTTTACTTGGCGTATAACTGTTAATCAAGAAACGTACGACATAACTCTTACCTGCCTTGAATCCTGTAATCGATGAGTATGTCGATGATCCGATTCCACCGTTTATGTCAGCATAAGTTAATGACCCGGTTGATATACGTGAAGGGCCAATACTTCCTGCAGTTCCCGTTTCACCTTTAGGTCCCGCTGGTCCTTGTGCACCATCAGCTCCTGCCGGACCTTGCGATCCACCACCGCCACCTGATGGACCTGCTGGTCCTTGTGGTCCAGCTGGACCTGTTGCACCTGTTTCTCCTTGTGGACCTGCTGGTCCTGCGGATCCACCTGATGAAGATAATGTTGCAGCTTTACCATCACTTCCATTCTTTCCATCAACACCACTATCTCCTTGTGGACCTTGCAAACTTTGAGGCGAACTCCATCGGCCATTTGTCTTTGGTCCATACAAGGTTAAATTCTTTGTGTCTATGTAGAAATCACCATCTATTCCCTTTGTACTAGATGGTGCGCCCTTACCGTTAAGAATTGTGTTCGCCACCGATGCCGTTGTTCTACCGGCTGCTTTTGGTCTCGTTGCAGATGTTGCAATCGGGGATTGAATAGTTGTAAGTGCAAGGACTAGGGCTGTTGCTATTGCGATTCGAGTTCGCATAATGGGACCTCCAGGTCCATTAGGGGTAAAACAAGTCTGCGCTCAGGAATAACTCAGTCGAATGGGGGCTCCCCTTGCTCATTCTCTGTGAAAACCGGGTGAGCCCCCGCATGTTGAAGCGGCTGGCTTCCCTGAAACTCACAAGTGTCCCTCAGGTTCTAGAGATAGATTCCTGAGCATCAACTAGTTATCTACGGGTAGTCGATTACGAGGTTTTCGACAACGTGTTCAACAGAACGAAAGGAAGACATGCAGATGTCATCAAAGAAAAAGGTAGTAGCAGTTGCAATTACAACTCTTGCTCTAACTGTTGGCGGTGTCGGTATCGGTAATGCGGATACGGTCACTAAGAAGATAACTAAGCGCACTGTTACTACAAAGAAGGTAACAACATCCGGTACTGCAGGTATTGCTAACTCAATGGAAAAGGGCAAGGGACATGAGGCGCAGATCGCTTCAGTTCTATCCGGGCTCGTAACAAAGGGAACCATTACCCAAGCACAAGCTGATGCTGTTATCGCAGCCCTTGAAGCAGATCGTGCTGCAAAGGATGCAGATCGTCCATTAGCAAAAGACCGTGCAGCAATTGATGCTCTTGTCGCTTCTACTCTAGGAATCGATTCAGCAACAATTAAGTCACGTCTTAAGGCTGGCGAAACCCTTGCTGCAATTGCAGGTTCAAAGAAAGCCGCTCTCATCGATGCACTAGTTGCTGAAGAGAGTAAGCGCATTGATGCCGCAGTTACCGCCGGAAAGTTAACCGCCGATCAGGCAACAGCTCGTAAGTCAGGTCTAGTTGCACATGTAACTGCTGATGTTGAGTCTGTTCGTCCCAAGGGCGATAAAGGACCAAAGGGTCCAAAGGGTGGTCATGGTCAGCATGGCGGTCCAATGGGCGCTGCTCCATCAGTTCCATCAACTGGAGCTGCTGCCTAAAAAGTTCATTTCTCTCCTCCTCTAGCTCGAAAGACCCGCCACATTTATCGAGGATGTGGCGGGTTTTTCTTTGGAACAAATCGCTTGTGAGAGGATTACGACATGCGCATTCATATTGGTAGCGATCACGCCGGTCTAGAACTGAAAGCGCAGTTGATTGAACATCTTGTAAGCGGTGGCCATGATGTAACTGACCACGGCCCTTACGAGTTTGATGCCCTCGATGATTACCCAGATTTCTGCATCCCTGCTGCTCAAGCTGTAGCAAAGGACTCTTCCTCAATCGGAATAGTTCTGGGTGGATCAGGTAACGGCGAACAAATGGCTGCAAACAAAGTCAAAGGGGTTCGCGCAGCGCTGGTCTGGAGTATCGAAATTGCAAAGCTAGCCCGTGAGCACAACAACGCGAATGTAATTGCAGTGGGTGGACGTATGCATGAGATCGCCTTCGTAAAGCAGCTCATCGATACCTTTATTGCTACGCCTTTCTCAAATGATGAGCGACATATTCGCCGAATTGAAAAAATCGGTAAGTTCGAAGAAAACGGTTCTATCTAAAGGTGTAGCGCAGATCCGTTACAACGTGATCCTTTGTAATTCCTTGACCTTCAAAACGGGTAATCGGGCGCCATTCTGGGCGAGCCACAACTCCTCCTTTAAAAACCTCTGACTTTGCAAAGCTTTCTTGAATGACCTCCGCGTATGGAAACCAGTCGGTTGCAATATGAATGAAGCCGTTGGGCTTTAACTTCTTAGAAAGTATTTCAAGGAAGTTTGCATTAACAATGCGTCTTTTGTTGTGGCGCTTCTTGGGCCAGGGATCTGGAAAGAAGAGATGTACTCCATCCAATGAATGATCGGTGATCATGTAGTGAAAAACCTCATGAACATCTCGCTCGATGATGCGAAGATTTTCTACGCCAAACTCCTCGGCTTTGGCCATCAGCTTTCCAACTCCTGGTGGATGTACTTCGACACCTAAGAAACCGTTTTGGGGAAAATCCTTGGCGATAATCGCCGTTCCTTCACCCATTCCAAAACCAATCTCCATAATTATCGCTTTGGCCTTTGGAAAGTAATGGGTTAGGTCAATCGGTGATTCAACGAACTCGATTCCGTACTTTCCCCATAACTTTTCACGGGCTGCGGCTTGGGAGCCAGTTATTCGGGATCCGCGGATGCGATAACTGCGCACTGTTAGCGGTTCCATATCCCTAGCCTTTCATGAATTCTCTACTTCGTGGTTGGATACCCATATACATCGAGAAGGAGTAATTGTGCCAGGAGTAAATCTGACCCGTGCCGAAGCAAAAGAACGCTCATCGCTGATAAAGGTGAACTCTTACGAGGTTGATTTGGATCTCACCTCCGGTACTGAAACCTTCATCGTTAAAACACGGGTGAAGTTCAACGGTTTAAAGCCAGGTGTTTCGACCTTTATCGATGCTGTAGGTAAGAAGGTAATAATTTCAACCCTAAATGGTGTGGAGTTTGATCCAAAGTTCGATGGAGAGTCCATCTTTATTCCGGCGATAGCTGCCGAGAATGATCTCTACATCGAGATCGAAGCGATCTACTCCAACTCAGGCGAAGGTCTACACCGCTTCCAAGATCCTGCAGATGGTGAGGTCTATCTCTACTCTCAGCACGAGGTCGCAGATGCCCGACGCACATTCCCATGCTTTGATCAACCAGATCTCAAGGCAACCTTTGCAATCTCAGCGCTAGCACCAACAAACTGGGAGGTAATCTCAAACAACCCAGTGGAGTCAAAAACCGATGAAGGTGGCAAGCGACGTTGGGTCTTTACCAAGACCCCACTTCTTTCTACTTATCTCACCGCACTCGTTGCCGGTCCTTACTACTTTGTTGAGAGTACATATGAAGGCCAAAAGACGGTTCCGATGGGGCTTTACTGCCGCAAATCTCTAGCAAAACATATGGATGCCGAGGAGCTTTTCGACATTACGCGCAAAGGATTTGCTTACTACGAAAAAGAGTTTGGGCTTGCGTATCCATTTGATAAGTACGATCAAATCGCCGTTGCAGAGTTTAATGCAGGCGCGATGGAAAATGCAGGATGCGTAACCTTTGCAGAGGATTACTTTGTTTTTCGCTCAAAGGTAACTGATAAGAATTACAACTGGCGTGCAAACGTCATTCTCCACGAGATGGCACACATGTGGTTTGGTGATCTTGTCACTATGGAGTGGTGGGATGACCTATGGCTTAACGAGTCATTCGCAGAATGGGCTTCGTATTACACCCTTGCGCAGGCAACTCGATTTACTAACTCATGGACAGTCTTTAATGCAGAGCGCAAGAACTGGGCTTATCGCCAAGATCAACTCTCCTCTACTCACCCAATCGTTGTGGACATGGAGGACCTCGAAGCTGTTAAGACAAACTTCGATGGAATCACCTACGCCAAGGGAGCATCTGTTCTGCAGCAGTTGGTTGTGCATGTAGGCAAGGAGAACTTCATCAAGGGGCTTCGCCAGTACTTTGCAAAGCACGCATGGGGCAACACAACTCTTAACGATCTGTTAATAGAACTGGAAGCGGCAAGTGGACGCGACCTTAAGCCTTGGGTTTCAACCTGGCTACAAACTGCGGGTGTAAACACTTGGCGCCCTGAGCTAAATATTTCAGAAGATACCTATACATCTATCGCGGTGAAGCAAGAGGTTCCACTTGTGCCTGCAGGATCAAAGGAGCTTCGTCCTCACCGCATGGCTGTTGGACTTTATGATCTTAAAGATGGAAAGGTTATTTGCCGCAAGAGCGTAGAGCTAGACGTTGCTGGTTCAACAACTGTTGTTGAGGCGCTCGCCGGTGAAAAAACCGCTGATTTAGTAGTCCTTAACGACCGCGATCTTTCATACGGAAAGCTTCGTTTTGATGATCGAAGCGTCGCAACCTTGAAAGATCACCTCGGAGATATTGAAGATCCACTAACGCGCGCACTTGCTTGGTCTGCAACGTGGGACATGCTTCGCGATGGCGAACTCGCAGCAAGTGACTACGTGCCAATGGCGGTCAAGGCTCTAGCTGGTGAAGATGATGTTGCCGTTGTTTCTATGACGCTTACTCAACTTGGAACGGCTGTTGAACTTTATGCTGCTGACAAGAACCGAGATGCCCTGCGGAAGCAGCTAGCTGATGGGGTCGAAAAACTTCTTAACAGCGCATCCTCAGGAAGTGATCTTCAACTTCAGTACGCCAGAAGCCTTGCATCTGCCGCAGTCTCCGATTCGCAGGTTTCACGCATCCGCGACTTCCTCGATGGAAAGCTTGAAGGTTTAACAGTTGATGCCGATCTGCGTTGGCACTTTATTGGATGTCTCGTTGAACGAAACAAGGCAACGATCGCAGAGGTTGAAAAGGAGCTCGAATCCGACAAGTCAGCAAATGGTGAAAAGGCTGCGGCCTTTGCACGTGCTGCGGTTCCAACTGCAGAGGCGAAGAAGGCAGCCTTTGAGTTGGCAAGTAGCCTTGGGGTTTCAAACCATATTCAGATTCAAGCGATACAAGGCTTTAACCGTCCTGGCCAACGGGAGTTAACCGCTCCTTACGCCACAAAGTACTTTGAGATGGTTTTGGAGTATTGGAATAGCCACACATTTGAGTTTGCAAGCAACTTTGCCTCACTTTTGTTTCCAACCTTTCAAGTCTCCAAAGCAACTTTGGAAGCTACAGAGGGCTGGCTATCTGGCGCAGGAAAAGATGCACCACATGGACTTCGAAGAGTTGTCTCAGAGCAACGGGATGCACTTGCTCGTGCGCTGAAGGCGCAAGCCAAAGACAGTTAGTCGATCGAGGTTATTGCAGATTTTGAAGCTGAACTCTTTTTGCGCTCCGCTGTGAGCGCATAAGAAATCAAGACAATAACTGCAAAGAGTCCCACTGGAATCGCTACAAATATAGTGAAGGTTTCAATCGCTGTTAAGCCTTCGCCTGGCATCGCACCATCTTCTTGAGGTGCCATGAATAGAACCGATGCGAGTGCGTGTAATGACATGGAGTTAGTGTAAATCAATCAAGCGGTAGCTGCAGCCACTCCAAATGGCTCTAAGTATGGAAACCATCTCGAATCTGTTCGGCCGGTTCCAAGAATCCTCCATGCCGCGCCCACCGGTTCGCGTGGAAGTGAGCGCAGTTTCCAACCTAAATCTTTGAGTGGTTTATCTGCTTTCACATGGTTGCATCGGTGGCAGGCAGAAACCACATTGTCCCAATTGTGAGCCCCGCCACGAGAGCGAGGAATAACATGATCAATCGATGTTGCATTTGCCCCACAGTAAACACAACGGCCACCATCTCGGGCGAAGATTGCACGACGAGAGAGTGGTACGGCGTGACGGTATGGAATCTTTACAAACTTATTGAGTCGAATAACTGACGGGAGATCGAGCTGACCTGTTGCGTAATGCAAAACCTCACCGGTGGACTCAACCATTGTTGCTCGGGAGTTAAGAACAAGTAAGAGCGCGCGGCGTTCAGTGACAACACCCAATGGTTCGTAGGTGGCGTTGAGTACTAACGTCCTAGACATAGCTTCGCGCTCCAGTTCCAGCGCGTGGCTCGCGCCGATTGGGTTATCTTGCACCAATATGGGCATTCGGAACAGCATTTAGATAGGGTGGCGAACATGAACGAACAGACCCGTAACCTCCTTGAGTGGCTTAGCGGCGCCCCCCTACGAATTTTTGCAATCCTTCTGGCTGCCTGGGTGGGTCGAGTTGTTGGTGCCCGCGCTATAACACGTGCCATAAATAAGTTAGCAACAACGGATCTAAAGCCAGGGCCTGGAGTGGCAAAGCGTCAGGCAGAGCGCGCGCGAACAACTGGTTCGGTTCTCTCCTCTATTCTCAACGCTGTGATCTGGATAATCGCACTTGCGATGGTCCTTGGAGAGTTTGGATTTAATTTAGGTCCAGTTATTGCATCTGCAGGTGTAATTGGAGTTGCGGTTGGTCTCGGAGCACAAACTCTCGTACGCGATATCTTGTCAGGTCTCTTTATGCTCGTTGAGGACCAGTACGGAGTGGGCGATGAAGTC
>CAIMCU010000095.1 GCA_903839585.1 uncultured Actinomycetes bacterium
CCAAACTTTGAAATTACGGCTGCTTTTGTTCCTCAACCCCCGAATATTCAAGGAGCAAGCTATATTTCTGGAGACGTTTCCTTCAATGCGCAAGATCCTTTTCAAATTAATAGCAATGATCCAACAGTTAGTAATGACTACTCTGATATCGAAAACATCGTTCTTGAAGTTCCATACTTTGGCCAAGATCCAGATGACCCGTCGAATACCAATAAGAAGCTTTTCTGTCGAGCTCTTTTGGAAGATTGGGAGGTTACAGATAATTCAGGTTTCGGACCAGGAGGCAATATTGATGTTTGGCTTCCTATTCTGCAAACATTTACACCTGATTGTGCTAGTTACAAGCAGGCGAATGATCAGACAATTGGAAAACTACTCTTCTTTGAATACATAGAGGATTTTGATTACCAAACCGTTTCTCCAAACCTTAAGGTCCACGATGTGGGTGTTCAGATTGATTCGCCTCCAGGAATTCGCAGTAATCTGACAACAGGGGAAATTACATTTGGTGACGCTATATCTTTACAAATCTCCCATAGCGTCAACGCCTATAGCGTCTACTATCTGATCTATTCGAATCGATTTAGCGGTGGATTCTGCTCTCAAAACATCAATCTGAGGGACGCCAATCAGGTTCTTTTACCTGACAAATTCGACGAGAACGGCAATCTGCTTTTTCATATTCCTAATATTGAGGAGGTAAACACTGCTTGCTCACAGTCATTCATGGATGGTCAAAGCGCCGTTGAAAGTAGTTTGACCTACACAGTCAAGATTATATTAGTCGACAACAACTCTAACTTTGAGTCATACATTGATTTAGATTTGGCAGGCGAACCAAACTCCATTGTGAACACCCCGCCCGTTGATAACTCATCACCGCAGCAGATAACTCCCACAGTGAATGTTCCAACTGTTGAAGACTCTTCTGCGGCAGAAAAGGAAGAGCCAAAACCTCCTCTCGGTGAGAGCCCGACAAAACAAGCTAACAAACTGCCCGAAGCTGACTCATCCTGGTGCACCAAGAAAGGTATATGGATTTATACCGTTTCTGGAAAGCTGCGAGTTTGTAACCCCAAGCAGAAGGTTGCTGTGCAGATGAAGGCGTGTTCAGGCAAAGCAGCTACTCCAACATATCCCTGGATCTTCAAGCCGCAGAGATTCATGCCTGGTGCGACTCCTACGAAGAGTGGAAAGGTTCTTATGAACGCCGTATTCTTCTATAAAGGGTTAGCTATCTCAGGCATCGACAAAGTCTCAGATAAGCCTTGCTCTAATGGATCTGTCTTCATACCGCTTGAGTACTCCAAGATGGTTTATAACTTTGCGAAGAGTGAGCGCCCCTTAATTTGGGTGAAGGAATCTTAATTAGCTCCAAGACAGCTATAGCGCTTCGCTTCCTCTTCCTCATTGAATAGAGTGTGACCTATGAATGGCTCACTCGCACTCGTTGGCTCGGGTGAGTATCTGCCTGCGATGGCGCAGTTCGAGAAATCTCTCATTGATGATGGTGTGCGCAACGGTAAGCAACCGACATACATACAAATCCCAACCGCTGCCGGCCGTGAATCACAGGATCGCCTTAACTACTGGCAGGAGTTGGGCAGGCAGCAAGCAGAACGCATAGGTGTGCAACAACTCTTTCTTCCTATCTATACCCGCGAAGATGCATACAACCCCATCTATATAGATCAGATTCAAAACAGCGCACTGATGTATATGTCAGGCGGAGATCCTCACTACCTCGCAGAGACCTTGATGGACACCCCTCTATGGAACGCCATCTACGCCAACTGGCAGAGCGGAGCATCCCTTGCAGGCTGCAGCGCAGGTGCGATGGTTCTTAGCTCACAGATTCCAAACTTTAGATTTAGCAAGAAGGAGCCAACTACAGGGCTAAACCTTCTGCCAAATATTCGCGTGATTCCGCACTTCAACAAATTCTTTAAATGGATCCCAGAGAGTGCTGCAAAGATTCTGCTTCATGTTCCGGATGACAGCATTCTCATTGGTGTTGATGAGCTTACTGCGATAGTGAAACGTAGCGGCAAAGAGAGTTGGAACGTATACGGAGAAGCCAAGGTTCATATCCTCAAAGGAATGGCCGAGCAGCAGTTAACTCACAACGAGGAAATCCACCTTCATCCCGAGGCGAGGTAACACCACTATGCGTCAAACAATCACAGGCAGCAAGATCGCATTCGTAATCGGATCCACAATCGGCGTCATCATTATCAAGAGAGAGCCCGATGGAAACCTGCTCGTAACAACTGTTTGTGCACTGCTGGGTGGAACAGGTGTGCTGGCTATTTGGAAACTCATTAAGCTCCTTTAAGCAGATGCAGAGCCATCCATTTTCCTCACCAATGCCTCAATCTCTCCTCACCCTTGAGAACTCTTAGAACTAGCGAAGTAGAATGGAAACATGACAAAACGACAAGAGTTTCGAGTACTTCGCACATACGATGATTTCGAACTCCGCGAGTACCAGCCCTGCGTTATTGCAGAGGTAAAGGTATCGGCCGAGTACTCCACAGTGGGAAGTGCTGGTTTCGGACACCTCTTTAGATACATCTCCAAAGGCAACAGAGCGTCAGAGAAGATCGCTATGACCGCACCGGTTATCTCAGCGCAGAAGCCAACGAAGTCACAGGAAAATGAATGGTTCGTCTCCTTTGTTATGCCATCAGGGAGCACCTTTGGACACCTGCCGCACCCAAATGACCCTCAGGTTGTTCTCCGAGAGTTAGATGCCGAAACCTGCGTTGCGATGTCTTTTCGCGGCAGAGCAACGGCTGAGTTATCAGAAGGAAAGGCAAAGCAACTTCGTAGTGAAGCAGCAAAAGCAGGACTTGCTCTCTCAGATGAGACAAGAGTCTGTCGCTTTGATCCGCCTTTTAAACCAGGATTCTTGCAGTACAACGAGATCGTAATCCCGGTCTTTCTTGGTGAGCTCTAGTCTCACTAGTTCCAAAGTTTGAAGCACCTCCGGGGTTGAGTCCGCCTTGAGTGTTAAGGTTTCGTATGAGCGCAACTAGGACTGTTCGCGGTCTCTTAAAAGCCTCTCACTTTGGTCCCACGATACTTGTTACCTCAGTTAGCTACTTTTTTGCACAACTTTATTGGTGGGAAGGTC
>CAIMCU010000096.1 GCA_903839585.1 uncultured Actinomycetes bacterium
CCCACTGTGCCACCAATTTCGGTGATCACGACATCCACATCAGATGAATCCATCGCTAGGATGCGTTCCTTGATCTCATTTGTAATGTGAGGAATTACCTGAACCGTCTCGCCGAGATACTCACCTCGACGCTCACGTGCAATAACTCGCGAATAAACCTGACCCGTTGTGACGTTTGCAGAGCCATGCAGATTTCTATCTAAGAATCTTTCATAGTGGCCGATATCTAAATCGGTCTCAGCCCCGTCATCGGTAACAAATACCTCACCGTGTTGAAAGGGGTTCATAGTGCCAGGATCTACGTTGAGATAGGGATCGAGCTTTTGCATTGTGACCCGAATACCGCGAGCTACGAGTAATCTTCCAAGACTTGAGGCGGTTAATCCCTTGCCTAAACTTGAGGCGACGCCTCCGGTTACGAAAATATGCTTAGTCACATGTGCTTGGCCCATGGGAGTCAAACCTATCAGGCGCCAAGGCCTTACCCTCGCAGGGCAAGAAGTTCAGCCGCGTGTTCTCTAGCGCTCGTGGACTCCTCGAGCCCGGCCAACATTCTGGCTATCTCTTCAATGCGTGCCGAATCGGTTAGTTTCTCAACATCGGATTGGGTTACAAAGCCATCCTCGCTCTTTTTGACTACAAAGTGAGAGTCAGCCCATGAAGCAACCTGCGGCAGATGGGTAACGACAATCACCTGTGCATGTTGTGCCAACTGGTGCAGCCTTCTTCCGACTTCAATCGCCGCCTTGCCGCCCACCCCAGCATCAACCTCATCGAAGATGTAGGTTCCAACTGGATGTGTTTTTGCAATTACTACCTCTAAGGCCAACATAATCCGAGACATCTCGCCACCACTTGCCCCTTTACCGAGACCAACCTTTGGTGCATCTTTGTGACCCTGAATGAGCATCTGTACTTCATCGCAACCATGTGCTGTGAAATCACTCTCCTTCAAAGCGCCTTCATAATCAGGGGTGCTGACATCAACGGTAAAGGTTGTATGGGGCATGGAAAGTTGTGTGACTTCAGAAGTAACAAGCTTTGAGAGAAGCTGCGCACTCTTTTGACGAACCCGCGTTAAATTAACTGCGCAACCCAACAACTCTTTTTTAGCCTTTACTAGATCTGCTTCGAGTTCAGAGATTCTTTCATCCCCTCCCTGCAAGTCCGCTATCGACTCCTTGGCTGACTTCGCACGCGAAGCGAGCTGAATTAACTCAACGTCGGGATCTGCGCCGGCGCCCCACTTCTTAATAAAGGCGTTGATCTCACTCTTTCGATTTTGCAGTAAGTCGAGTCGATCTGGATCGGCCTCCAAAGAGCTCTGGTATGAGGAGATATCTCTTGCTCCATCATTGAGCAGGTGAAAGCTCTCTGCAATCGACTGCGCAATCTGATCTAACTTCGAGTCCTTGCCCTTAACCGCTTCGAGCGCTTTTCTCACACTTCCAAGAGCTGTCAATACTCCCTCTTCTTCACCATTGAGTGCAGAGTCAGCGATAGATGCAGCAACCCGTAGATCCTCAACGCTGGACAATCTATTGATCTCATCCTGTGTTGCTTCGTACTCGCCACGAACAGCTTTAAGCTTTACCCAAGCCGCCGAAAACTCCTGTAGCTGTGCGATCTCAGCCGATCGTTGTGAAGCTTTAGCTTTCATAGAGGAGATACGCTCTTTTAACTCCGCGTACAAAGTTAAAGCAGAGCCATAATCCGATAAGGCTTTCGAGATCTCATCTCCACCAAATCTATCCAAGAGTTCACGTTGTCTGGCAGGTTTTACGATCTGGGTATTTGCAGCCTGACCATGAACCTCAATCAGAGCCTCTCCAATTCTTGCCAATGAGCTGGCCGTCACTGTATTTCCACCAGCTACCGCCTTGCTCTTGCCATCCATGCCAACTGAACGTGTGAGAAGTATCGATCCCTCTTCAACCTCTCCGCCTTCATCACGGATGAAATCCTTAAGCCCTGAAGGAATAGAGAAGGAGGCGGTTGCAAGCAATCTTTCCGAGCCTTTACGTATCAAAGCAGAGTCGCTCTTTCCACCAAGTACCAGGTTGAGCGCTGTAAGAATCATCGTCTTGCCTGCTCCGGTTTCACCGGTTAAAACGTTTAAACCCTTACTTAACTCCAAGTTTGATTGATCGATGATTCCTAATCCGCGGATAGAGATCTCTTCTAAGTATGAACGATCACTCACCGCGCCAACCTTCAACGGGAAGTTTGAACTTTGCTACGAGACGATCTGTGAAAAGGGTTGGTTTTACGTGGGCTAGCTTTACAACGGAAGAGTCGCGAGTCATGAGCACCCTATCTCCACGTTGAAGAGAAAACTTTCGCAAAGCGTCCGCAGAGAGGAGAGCGTCGGATGACTCAATCTCACAAACAATCTTTGACTTCGGTGACACAACCATTGGCCTTGAGAAAAGGGCGTGAGCTGAGATAGGTAGAAGGACTAAGGCATCTATCTCAGGCCATAAAACCGGTCCTCCTGCGCTAAATGCATACGCTGTTGAACCGGTTGGCGTTGCACAGATGAGTCCATCACAGCCCCAACGAGAAAGTGGTCGATCATCGATTTGAACAAAGAGCTCGACCATCGTTGTTCCATCGCGTTCAATAGTTACCTCATTGAGCGCCCAGCCTTCAGAGACGTTCAAACCACCGCGCTGTACTGCGTAACGTAGAGCGATTCTCTCTTCAACTGAGTAACTTTTAGAGAGGATACTGTCGGCGATCTGCGCGATAGATGGTCTTTCTACCTCAGCCATAAATCCAACGTGCCCGAGGTTTACGCCCATCAATGGAATATTCAAAGCGTGGGCGACCTCTGCACCGCGAAGAATGGTTCCGTCTCCCCCGAATACGATGACAGCCTCAGCTTTCACATCATCGATTGAAAGATTTGCAACATTTGAAATCGAGACATCGGAAGAGGTTGTAATTGAAAACCCTTGCGCGATAAGTAGCGCCGCTAACTCTCCTGCAGCAACTTGTGCCTCTTTGCGAGTTGGTATGACAACTAAGTGAACTGTTCTACTCATTAGAGCGGACCATCAGCAATCGCTTTATCAAGGGCTGATACATCTATCGATGGAGCACCGCGGCGAAGCCACAGGAAGTACTCGACATTTCCAGCTGGACCTGGAAGTGGACTTGCGGCTATTCCCATAGTTCCAAGCCCAACATCGTAAGCAGACTCGGCTACATCTAAGACTGCAGCTCTGCGCAGTGCAGGATCACGTACAACGCCACCGGCTCCGAGCCTTTCTCGTCCTACCTCAAACTGTGGCTTTACCATGAGAACAAAATCAGCATCTGGTTTTGATACCGCGGCTAACGCGGGTAGAACAAGTGAGAGAGAGATGAAGGAGAGATCTGCGACCACTAGTTCAATCTCCTCACCAACCATGTCACCGGTGAGATGACGAATATTTGTGCGATCTAAGATCTTAACGCGAGCATCTTGACGAAGCTCCCAGGCAAGTTGTCCATAACCCACATCAACAGCGACAACTAACGCAGCGCCTCTTCGCAAAAGAACATCTGTAAAGCCACCCGTGGATGCACCGGCGTCGAGACACTTGCGGCCTTCGACGACAACCTCTGTAAAGACATCTAGTGCACCTGCCAACTTGTGACCACCGCGGGATACAAAATCATCTCGATCACCTTGCAACACGATAGATGTTTGCGCATCCACCTGAGAGGCCGGCTTAGTCGCTGGGATTCCACCCACAAGGACAGAGCGGGACTCAATGAGATCTGCTGCATGCTCGCGAGAGCGCGCCAGCTCTCGGCGCACTAACTCAGCATCGAGCCTGGTCTTCATCGCTCTTTCTTACAACCCGTCAATCGAGTTTAAGGACTCTTGGAGCTTTGCATGTAATCTTTCAAAGCGTGCAGAGTGCTCGCTTAAATCACTGGCGTCGATCTCCTCTAACTCAACCTTTACCTGGTCAACCAAGTTTGATTCGTTATCTGAATCTGTAGCTTCAATATTGGATTGATTCACTTCTTAGCGCCCTTCTGTGCAACCTTCTTTACCGCTCTCTTCTTGATTGGGGCGCTCTTGCGAACAACGGGCTTCTTCACCGTCGAAGCTTTTGCCGCGCTCGTTTTACTGGATGCGCTAGCTTTAAGTCGTGATACCTCGGCGCTTAGGCGATCAAACTCAGCGCGTTTAACAAAGCCCATCTTCTCAACGCTGGCCTCTACCTCTTCGTGAATCTTGAGTTTGAGAGCTTCAGCGCTCTCTTTGGCCCAGGTATTAACCGCTGCAGCGATCTCCTGTGGCGTGCGCTCACCTTCAGATACCTTATTGATGTAGGTCTTTAACGTTGAGAAAAGGTCGTTGCTCATGTGGCTAAGAGTATCTATATCCTCACAATCTCGTCCGCCTCAACCTGCCATCTACTAGCTACTCCAGCTGGAGATTGCCAGAAGCGGCGGTGGATCGAGCCAGAGACCTCCACCCAGTCATCGGCCTCGAGAGATAGAGCGATCTTTCTTACCTTTGCGCTCCAAGCGGCGATATCG
>CAIMCU010000097.1 GCA_903839585.1 uncultured Actinomycetes bacterium
CCCTGCCCAGCGAGCTGGAGGCATATCTTCATGTAGCACCCACACACCAATACAGAATTGAATTGTCGGTGTTATGTACTGCAAAAGACCAATAACGGTATATGGAAGTCTGGTTGTTGAGCCATTAAACAAAAGCAAAGGAATCGCCGTCATTACCCCGGCACTTATGAGTAATGCAGTTAGGCCTGCATTGTGACCAAACTGACCAGTTCCTTGATTGCCGAGGTAGAGAAGGTATCCAAGGTATGGAATGAGAGCGATCGAGGTTTCGATAGCCAAACTATCTAATGCACCAAGTCCGAGCTGTTTTTTCATTAAGCCGTAACTACCCCAAGAAAGCGCCAACGCCATCGCAATCCATGGAAGGCGGCCGTAATCAATGGTCAGAATTACAACTCCAGTTGTTGCAATTCCAACAGCTGCCCACTGCATCGCCCGCATCTTTTCCTTTAGGAGAATTACCCCCATAGCGATGATGATCACGGGGTTGATGTAATAGCCCAATGAAGCCTCTACAACATGGCCATTATTTGTAGCCCAGATATAAACAAGCCAGTTGATAGAGACAAGAATTGACGCAGCAAAAAGTTTGATCGCTACATGCTTACGTTTAAAGGTATCAAGAGTTGCTTTGAGTGATTTAGTTATGGCAAGAATGATGATGCAGAAAACCAGGGTCCACACAGCGCGGTGAGAGACGATCTCTAACGGGTTTGCTGGCTCTAGGAGCGGCCAATAAAGAGGGAATAGACCCCACAGTACATAGGCGCTCACTCCATATAAGAGACCGAGCTTCTCTTTACTCAATTAACGAAAGTTCACAAATTGAACAGCAAAGTCCCACTTGGCCTCTTTGATCATGGCAATTGTGTCTTGAAGATCATCTCGACTCTTACTTGTTACTCGAAGCTCATCACCTTGGATCTGTGACTTAACAGATTTAGGACCCTCATCACGTAAGAACTTTGCAATCTTCTTGGCGTTCTCAGTGGAGATACCCTCTTTAAGTGGGCAGGAAATTTTATAAATCTTTCCTGAAAGCTGAGGCTCCGAAGGATCGATGTGCTTTAGCGAGACACCGCGCTTGATCATCTTGTCTTTTACGACATCAAGAGTTGCCTTTGCACGCTCTTCAGTATCGGCTTCGATATTAATCTTCTCTCCAGCCATTTCAATCTTGGCGCCGGTATTCTTAAAGTCAAACCGTGTATCGATCTCGCGTATAGCTTGGTTAATTGCGTTATCTAGCTCCATGCGATCGATCTTAGAAACTACGTCGAAACTGGCATCAGCCATCAGAAACCTCCAGCAGGCGTAAAGGATGTTAAGTCGCTAGTGTACCTTTCCCTCATGAGAATAAAGTTTGCCAATCTTGCGCTAATTGCGAGTGTTTTAACCTTAATGGCCGCTCCAACTGCCTTCGGACATGCGGATCTAGAAGCACAAATCCCTGAAGCTGGCTCGGTTATTGAAGTACTTCCTAGCAGCGTGGAACTGACATTTGGTGAAAATCTGATTCAACTTGGTGATGGTAATCAGTTGCAGATGCTGGATCCAAACGGAGATGAAGTTACAACTGGTGACGTTGTTGTTAATGGCTCTACGCTTTCCCGACAGCTAAAAACATCAGATATTCAGGGGGATTACTACATTTCATATCGCGCTGTTTCAGAGGATGGCCATGTGGTTGCAGGCGAAAGTGGATTTACTCTGTCGGCAAGCCCACAAGAAATAGATTCAAACGTTGTGCCATTGGTTGCTCAAGATGAAAATACGAATCCAGGAGTTTTTAACTCTCCAGTCACAATCTCTATATTGGCCGTAGCAATCTTGAGTCTCTGCTTTGTTTTTTGGCGTTCTCGAGCCAAGAAGCGCTGAATTACCTCCTTAAAGTGATTTGAGGTAATCTTGCGCCCGCCGTAAATGTACGACCCTGGCGGGTTGCCCGAGCGGCCAATGGGAGGGGACTGTAAATCCCCCGGCTCTGCCTTCGAAGGTTCAAATCCTTCACCCGCCACCAGATTGAACTCACGCCATAAAGGTTGCTTCAAGTAAACTCGCTAAATCATGTTGAGAAAATTCATCAAGCTATTTGCAGACCGCAAAGTATGGGTTCGCCAGATTCTGGTTGCAGGTTTGGCTGGCGCTGTCGCCTGGCAGGTTGGTGATCTTCTCATCGAAGATGGTGGCGTTGTCGCAGCCATTGTTTGTTCGCTGAGTATTCGAATCTCACTCCACAAATCGGTACGTGAGGGCTTTGGTCAGATAGTGGGAACCGCTATCGGTGCAACTGTTGCCTTGGCAACTGTTGAGCTATTTAGCTTTGGTTTTATCTCAGTCGGGTTAACAATCCTGGTCTGTTCAATCGTGGCTCGCGCGCTTCACTTAGGTGAGGTCGCATCGGTCAACGTTCCCGTAACAGCTCTCATTGTTATCGGTCCAGGAATTAGCGGCACAACAGCGCTCCATAGACTTGGATCAACCCTCATTGGCGCGGCTATTGCTATTCTCTTCTCTTACTTTTCGCACGCTAAGACGCCAGTTGGAAGAGCCGTTGATCAAATAACTAAGGTCAGTACTAAGGCAGCAAAACTTCTAGCCGAGATGTCTGAAGGCGTTGCAGCTGGTTACTCACAAAAAGAGGCTGGACATTGGTTGGCAAAGGCTCGCTTATTAATTGAAGATGTTCCAAGTATTAGATCTCAAGCGATAGAGGCACGTGGGCATGCACGATGGTTTCCAACAGCTGAAAAGGATGAGGCAGAAGAGGTTTACATCAAAGGTATTGCTCTTGAGCACACCTTGGTACAAGTGCGCACAATTGCACGTACTTTGTTTGATTCATCTGTAAGTGGTGGAATCGCAGACTCTACAAAGAAGCAGATAGCTGTGGCACTTTCTGCCGCTAGCTACGCAATTACAGCAAAGTTTGATGATTCAGATGAGCTCGATTCAGCGGATTCGACTCCAACAGATGATGCTCGCGAGGCTGGCGCCGCCTTGGCCGAGTCCTTGATTGAGGATGCGAAGGATGCCGATCAAGAGCAGATAGTCCGTGGATTATCGATGGTGGCAAATATTGAACGTATCGCCGATTCGCTTGATGAGAGCTCTCCTGCCATCACAGATGTCATTACTCCTGATGAGCCCGCACACGTAAAGATCATGGCGGTCTCACCTATTGATCAGACTTTGAAGATAAATAGGCGAGCTTCAAGAAGAGTTCGGAAACTCTTTAGAAAGTACTTCTAGCGCTTAAAGGCGGCGAGGTGGTTTATCGAGCCAGAACGAAGCAGTGCTATCGCAGTCTTAACATCTGCCTGAGTCACAATCTTGGCCAATTTATCTAAATCGGCTATATCTTTTTCCTCAATCAGAATTCCAACCTTGATCGCGTCAGCTTCCGAC
>CAIMCU010000098.1 GCA_903839585.1 uncultured Actinomycetes bacterium
TGGAATGTACTTAAACATGAAACGCTCGCCCAGGTTGTTTGTTAGAACTCCACCTTCACCGCGAACAGATTCAGTTACCAAGATTCCACGAACAGATGGTGGCCACACCATTCCTGTTGGGTGGAACTGCAAGAACTCCATATCAACAAGGTTCGCACCAGCCTTCAATGCGAGCGCGTGACCATCTCCTGTACCTTCCCAAGAGTTAGAGGTAATTTTAAATGTCTTTCCAACTCCACCTGTTGCGATAACAACCGCAGGTGCTTCAAAGAGCATCTCTTCACCATCTTCACGACGGTAACCGTAAGCTCCTGCAATCTTGCCGTTCTCCTTCAAAATATCGGTGATAGTTACCTCTGCGAAAACACGGATGTTTTGCTCAGCATCTCCGTACTCTTTTGCATCCTTTTGCTGAAGAGCGACGATGCGTTGCTGCATTGTGCGGATGAGTTCAAGACCTGTTCGGTCACCTACGTGCGCTAAGCGCGGATACTCATGTCCACCGAAGTTACGTTGTGAGATCTTTCCCTCTTTAGTGCGGTCAAAGAGCGCACCCCAAACCTCTAACTCCCAAATGCGATCTGGGGACTCCTTTGCGTGGAGCTCTGCCATTCGGTAGTGGTTAAGGAACTTTCCGCCACGCATAGTGTCGCGAAAGTGAACCATCCAACTGTCTTTATCGTTGACGTTACCCATCGATGCAGCTGCGCCACCCTCAGCCATAACTGTGTGCGCCTTACCAAAGAGTGACTTACAAATGATTGCAACGCGAAGACCGGCTTCTCTGGCCTCAACAGCAGCGCGCAAACCCGCGCCTCCTGCTCCAATAATAAGGACGTCGTATTTATGGCGTTCTAGTGTCATATTCGAATATCCCTTAGAAGAAGTAGAAGTTGGTCCAGGCGCCACTAGCTACTTGGCGAACATAGATGTCGGCGAATGCCACCGCGGCAAGTGAGTACCAAGCAAAGTTCTGATGCTTTGCGTTGAGTACAGAAATTCTCGACCAAAGTTTGTATCGAAGCGGATGCTTAGAGAAGTGCTTAAGGCGACCGCCGATTGTGTGGCGGCATGTGTGACATGAAAGTGAGTAGAGCCAGAGCATCGTAGAGCTAGCAACTAGAACCAGTGAGCCAACGCTCATGTGTCCCCACTCGCCGTCAACGTTTTTAAATGAAATAACGGCGTCATAGGTAAGAATGACGTTAAAGACTAAACCAGCGTAGAAGAACCAACGGTGTGCGTTCTGAAAAATAAGTGGTGGGCGTGTTTCACCTGTGTACTTCTTGTGCGGTTCTGCAACAGCACATGCTGGTGGAGACATCCAGAAGGAACGGTAGTAAGCCTTGCGATAGTAGTAACAGGTCATTCGGAATCCCAGTGGGAAAATCAAAATGATTAAGGCTGGTGATAATGCAAAGTTAAATATCTCCGCACTTACTGGAGTGAAACCAAAAAGCGTAGCTTCGGGAAGACAAGCCTCTGACAAGCAAGGGGAGTAAAAAGGTGAGATCAAGTGATCTTTGTAGTAGTTAGCCCCTTCAAATGCACGAAAGGTCGCATAGATTACAAATGAGATAAGGACACCAAATGTTAAGAGTGGTTGTAGCCACCACTTATCTGTGCGAAGTGTGCGCTCCTTAATCTTGGCGCGCGTTGGAGAAAATACTCCCGACATTGCTTACCCCTTTAGGCCCTAGTGATGGCGCTTTTAATCGCGCTAGGGAGAAGTGTGCGCGCCAATGAACTTACGCGCTAGAGCGAGCCCCGTTAAGGGGATATGAGGTCAAACACAAAAAGTGGCGGAGGGCGTGGGATTTGAACCCACGAGGCTTTCACCTGCCGGTTTTCAAGACCGGTGCACTCGGCCGCTATGCGAGCCCTCCGTGGGAGAGGTTACTAGAGAAAGGCGATTGCTAAAAATTGGCCTTAGGCGGGCAGATCGAGCAGTTGTTCGATGATTTGAGCAACCCCATCTTCGCCACATGGAGGAGCAACAAACTTTGCATTCTTTGCTCCATCAGGATGACCATCCTCCATGGCGTAAGAGCGTGCGCACCACTGCAACATAGAAAAATCATTTGGGTTATCTCCGAATGAAACGCAGTCCTGCGCAGTAATGCCAATACGTGCAGCCATCTTTGCTAGCGTTTCACCTTTTGAAACTCCGATTGCAGAAAGTTCAAGTAGGGATGCGCTCTCTGCAGAGTGCGTAACCGTCATGACTCCATCAAGGAGTGGTTGTGCAAGAGCTAACATCTCATCTGCGCTCATCACATCATCATCAACTCGCGCAAGTAGTTTTAAAATGCGCTTATCGAAGGTGTCTTCAATATCATCGACGCCTACATTATCTTGACCTACATCCCACCTCGGAATGTACGCCTTCTCGCGATGAAATCTATCAAAAGTTTCTATTGCAAA
>CAIMCU010000099.1 GCA_903839585.1 uncultured Actinomycetes bacterium
CATCACAAAACATTACTGCGCGAGTTCCTGCAGGTGTAAATGATGGAGCAAAGATTCGCGTCAAAGGTAAAGGTGCACCAGGTGAAGCTGGACCTGGCGATCTCTTTATTCTCTTGCATGTTAAGCCCCACACAATCTTTTCTCGCAAGGGTGAGAATATTCTGCTTAACCTTCCAGTTACCTTTGTTGAAGCAACTTTGGGCGCAGACATAAAGGTTCCAACCCTTTCAGGTGATGATGTCACCGTGCGCATTGCTCCGGGTACACCTAACGGTCGCACTCTGCGCGTTAAAGGTCGCGGAGTTACCAAGGGTTCAACTACAGGAGACTTACTGGTCACTATCGATGTGCAGGTTCCTCAAAAGGTTGAGGGCAAGGCGCTAGATGCACTTAAAAAGTTTGCTGAAGCTATCGATGCAGAGGATGTTCGCAAAGAGTTCAATGATCGGGCAGCCAAATGAGTAATGAACAGCTAGAACAACCAGATGATGCTGCAGCTCTCTACGTTATTTCAGTTGCGGCAGAGTTATCGGGGATGCACCCACAAACCCTGCGCCAGTACGACCGTATGGGTTTAGTTTCACCAGATCGCACAGTAGGTCGCAACCGCCGCTACTCACTTCGAGATATCGCATCTCTACGTACTATTCAAAAATTAGTTGGCGAAGGAATTAACCACGCAGGAATTAAACGGATCATCGAACTTGAATCCGCCATGGCTAATATGGCAATCGAGGTAGCAAAGCTTCGCGTGGAAGTAGATGCGCTACTGACAGAAAACCCTCCAAAAGGCCTTGTTTTAAAGAAGAAACAGCAGGTTATCGTCTACAAGGAAAACGAGTAGGCTCGCCCCCATGAGCGCACGCGATAAGTTAAAGAGTGAGATTGTTAGTAAAGCTGTTGTACACGGCAAAGTAATTTTGTCATCTGGCAAAGAGGCTGACTACTACGTAGATCTTCGTCGCGTAACTCTTGACCATGTAGCAGCGCCACTAGTTGGTGAGGTCATGCTCGAGCTCACTAAGGATTTAGATTACGAGGCCGTTGGCGGCTTAACTCTCGGTGCAGATCCTGTTGCAACAGCGATGATGCATGTTGCTGCAAGTAAGGGACAGGCACTTGATTCATTCGTTGTTCGTAAGGCGGAGAAAGCCCACGGATTACAGCGCCGCATTGAAGGACCAGATGTTGTTGGTAAGCGCGTCCTTGCAGTTGAAGATACTTCAACAACAGGAGGTTCAGTTCTAACAGCTGTTGAGGCGCTGCAAGAGGCTGGTGCGATCGTTGTTGGTGTTGCGGTTATCGTTGAACGTGGAGCAGAGCCAAAGATTAAGGAAGCTGGCTTTGAGTACCGCGCCGCCTTTCAGTTAGCAGACCTGGGTCTTTAACCCTTAACTCAGGTGTTTGCGGGTTCGCCATTCACGGAAAGCCTCTATCAAAAGAGGGATCAAGCTAATAAAGATAATTAATCCGATTATTGGCAGCAGATACTTGTCAACCGAACCGCTTACTCTTTCACCTAAGAAGTAGCCAGCGATAATCAATCCATCTGTCCAGATAACTGCACCGATAACGTTCCAGAAGAAGAAACGCTTTGCAGGGATATGTACAACACCGCACATTGGATTAATGAGTGTGCGAACAAAGGGAACAAATCGCGCCAAAATAATCGCTTTACCTTCGCCGTATTTGCGTAACCACTTCTCAGTTGCCAGTACGCGATCGTGATTGAAGAACCTTCCATCGGGGCGATCAAATAACTTGCGCCCATACTTTGCACCGATCCAGTGACCAAGCTGCGAACCAACAATCGCAGCTAGCGGCGCCCCGATAAGCAGACCGGTAAGTGATAGCTGCACACCATCGAAGACATTTGCTGCAGCCGTTGAGGCACCGATTCCGGCAAGGAAGAGCAGAGAGTCTCCGGGAAAGACCAAACCGATCAGCAGCCCAGTCTCCATAAAGAGAATGACAAGGATTCCAACCAACCCAAGGGTGGTGATGATCGAGTGAGCGTCTAATGGGTTCATAGAGGGGCAACGATAGCCCCGACCCCAGCTGTTGGCCCGAGAATGCCTGCGTGTAATAAATAGGTATAACGCTCAAATTTGGGGTTTAACCCCTCTCTATGCGTAAACTCTCGCTCACTCTTAGGTCCCGAAATAGCTCAGGGCCCCTGACTCTCCAACGGAGGAGACCCAATGCGAGCATCTGCTGCTCTTACAAACGTGCAAGTAACTGGCACAAATCTCAACATCACCTACATCATCCTCGCTATATCGCTAGCGGCCTTGGCTATCGCATTTGTTTTGCGCGCCCAGGTTCTTGCGGCAAACGAGGGCACTGAGAAGATGAAGGAGATCGCTGCCGCAGTACAGGAAGGCGCCGCCGCATACCTTGCGCGCCAGTTCCGAACACTTTCCTACTTTGTCGGAATTGTCTTCTTCCTTCTCTTAGCACTTCCTGCGGACACGATGTCTATCCGCATTGGTCGCTCAGTCTTCTTCCTACTTGGCGCAGGTTTCTCTGCACTCGTTGGATATAACGGTATGTGGCTAGCAGTTCGCGCAAATGTGCGCGTTGCAGAGGCCGCTCGTCAAAAGGATGCAGAGAAAGCGGTAAAGATCGCATTCCGCACCGGTGGCGTTGTTGGTATGACAACAGTTGGTCTTGGACTCGTTGGTGCATCACTTGTTGTGATTCTCTACCGCGAGAACGCTCCAACAGTTCTTGAAGGCTTTGGTTTCGGTGCAGCGATGCTTGC
>CAIMCU010000100.1 GCA_903839585.1 uncultured Actinomycetes bacterium
CCGTTACATCTGGTGAGTTAGCTAAACTCAACGCATCCTTGTTGGTCTGGACCACAACACCATGGACACTGGTTTCAAACACCGCCATCGCAGTTCATCCTGATGTTACCTACGTAGTTGTTGAAGCAACCGTTGACGATAAGAGCGAGGTCCTCGTAGTTGCCGAACCACTGCTTTCATCGGTAGCTGGTGAGCACAGGATTTTGAAGAGCTTGACAGGAAAAGAGTTAGAACGCACAACCTATAAGCGCCCCCTTGATCTCATTGAGATTCCAGACTCCCACTTTGTTGTTCTAGCTACCTATGTCACGACAGAGGATGGAACCGGTTTGGTTCATCAGGCACCAGCCTTCGGCGCAGATGACCTTCAAGTTTGTCGAGGCTACGGATTGCCTGTTGTAAACCCAATCGCACCAGATGGAACCTTTCTACCTGAGGTACCTCTTGTAGGTGGAGTTTTCTTCAAGGAGGCCGACAAGGTATTAGTAAAGGAGCTTAAGAAAGTTGGTGTTCTCTATAAGCACCAACCCTTTGAGCACCCCTATCCACACTGCTGGCGTTGCCACACCGCACTTATTTACTACGCACAACCATCTTGGTACATCCGTACAACCTCAATCAAGGATGCGTTAATCCGTGAAAATCAAAGTACCGACTGGCATCCAGAAACTATCAAGACGGGACGTTACGGTGATTGGCTCAACAACAATATCGATTGGGCCCTCTCACGCAACCGTTACTGGGGTACACCTCTTCCTATTTGGCGCTGCGAAAACAAGCACGAGATCTGTGTTGCATCTCTGAAAGAGCTTGGTGAGTTAGCGGGTAAAGAGCTGAGCAATCTCGATCCTCACCGTCCCTTTGTCGATGACATTACCTTCGCTTGCACAGAGTGCAAAGAGATTATGGTTCGCACCCCTGAGGTAATCGACTGCTGGTACGACTCTGGTGCGATGCCTTTTGCCCAATGGGGATATCCACATAAGCCAGGTTCGCTAGAGAGGTTCAAAGCCGCTTATCCTGCAGACTTTATCTGCGAAGCGATCGATCAAACCCGCGGATGGTTCTATACCTTGATGACCATTGGAACCCTTGTCTTTGATCAAAGTTCTTACAAGAGCGTTCTCTGTCTTGGACATATCTTGGATAAAGATGGACGCAAGATGAGTAAGCACCTTGGCAATGTTCTCGAACCAATTGCACTCATGGATCAACACGGTGCAGACGCCGTCCGCTGGTACATGTTGGCAGCTGGTTCTCCATGGTCTGCCCGTCGTGTAGGCCACGATGCGATTAGCGATGTAGTTCGCAAAACACTCCTGACCTACTGGAACACAATCTCATTCCACGCCCTCTACGCCCAGGCTTCAAACTTTGATCTCTCCAAATCCACCCCTCCATCTGATCGACCAATGATGGATAAGTGGATATTGAGTGAACTACAGATGTTGATTGAGTCTGTCGATAAGGCGTATGCGGAGTTTGACTCACAGGAAGCTGGAAAAGTTTTAGCAGCCTTTATCGATGATCTCTCAAACTGGTATGTACGTAGATCACGCCGGCGATTCTGGGATGGCGATGTCGATGCACTTGCAACGCTGCATGAGTCTCTGGTTGTACTTACACAACTCCTCGCTCCCATGGTTCCCTTTATCGCAGAACACGTATGGCAGGAGTTAGTAATCCCAGCCGATAAGCAAGCATCTCTTTCTGTGCATCTGACCGACTTTCCTATCGCAAATAAGAGCCTGATCAACACCGAGCTCAACTCACAGGTTGCCTTAACTCGCAGACTTGTCGAACTCGGTAGAGCCTGCCGTTCTGAGTCAGCAATCAAGATCCGTCAGCCACTCTCCCGTGCACTTATCTCCGCTAGCGGGTGGTCTGCGCTTCCTGTTGATATGAAGGAGCAGATCGCCGATGAGTTAAACGTTGTGCATCTGGCAGATATCGCCGATGCAGATGGGGATTTAGTAGATATTTCGATTAAAGCCAACTTCAAATCCTTAGGTGCCAAGTATGGAGCCGATGTTCAAGCTGTCGCCAAGGCGCTAACTGCAGTTGATGCAACAGCTCTCGTAAAGGAGCTTCGCGCACAGGGAGAAACAACTGTGGCAACATGGAAGGTTGAACTCGCCGATGTAGTTATCACTGAGGTTCCAAAGACTGGGTGGACTGTAACTAGCCATGATGGTGAGTCTGTCGCACTTGATCTAACTCTGTCACCTGAACTCATCAGTGCAGGAAATGTCCGTGAGGTAATTCGCTTTATCCAGGAGCGTCGCAAGAGCGATGGATTTGATATCTCCGATCGAATCCATGTGAAATGGAATATCAACGAAGATGTCTCAGAGGCTGTAGCGCAGAGCTCAGCCCACATTAGCGATGAGGTGCTGGCTCTGAGCTTTGAAAGAGATACAACGCTAGCTGTAGGAGATAACGAGCTTGGGATAGAAGTTAAATTAGCTAAAGCTTAGATTCCACCAAGAAACGCTCGAACAACGCTTTCTAGTAATCCGATAGCGATTAAGAGAACGATAAAAGATAAGTCAAGTGCTACTCCACCTAAACGTAGAGGTGGCACAAAACGTCCAACAAATTTCATGGGTGGATCTGTAAGTGCGTAGATAAACTCAAATACCGCCATCAAGAAAGAGCTAGGGCGCCAGTTACGCGCGAAGATTCGCACATAATCAATAATGATGCGAGCAAA
>CAIMCU010000101.1 GCA_903839585.1 uncultured Actinomycetes bacterium
CATTGAAGGCAACGATCTCTGCCTTAATAAACCCTTTTTGGAAATCTGTATGAATAACACCAGCGGCCATGGGTGCGGTGTCACCTTTATGAATTGTCCATGCACGTGCTTCCTTAGGACCTGCAGTCAAGTATGTCTGCAACCCAAGAACACTAAATCCAACTCTCGCAAGAGTTGTTAATCCGGGCTCTTTCATCCCGATTGATTGTAAAAGCTCTAGCGCGTCCTCATCGCTGAGTTCGACTAGCTCTGCCTCAGTCTTTGCATCTAAGAAGATAGCCTCTGCGGGCGCAACCAAATCAGCTAACTTCTTGCGAAGTGAGTCATCGTGGAGCTCTGCAGCATCAACATTAAAGACGTATAGGAAAGGTTTTGCAGTTAATAGATGCAGCTCCTTTAAAACATCGAGGTCAAGACCAGAGGATGAAAGTGGCTTTCCACTTTGCAGATGCGCCTCAGCTTTTTTTACACCTTCGACAACAGCTGCCATCTCCTTGTTAACGCGAGCCTCTTTCTCAAGACGGGTCATCGCTTTTTCAATAGTTTGAAGATCTGCAAGCGCTAGCTCTGTATTGATCGTCTCCATGTCGCTAGCTGGATCAACGCGACCATCGACGTGAACGACATCTCCATCGGTAAAGACGCGGATTACCTGACAGATGGCATCGGTCTCACGGATGTTTGCAAGGAACTTATTGCCAAGTCCCGCGCCTTCTGATGCGCCCTTAACGATTCCGGCGATATCTACAAATGAGAGAGCAGCTGGAAGGATCTTCTCTGAACCAAAGATCTCGGCTAACTTATTGAGGCGATCATCGGGCACACCTACAACGCCAACGTTGGGTTCGATAGTGGCAAAGGGGTAGTTGGCAGCCAGGACGTTGTTCTTTGTCAGAGCGTTAAAAAGGGTGGACTTGCCCACATTTGGCAGACCAACGATTCCAATTGAGAGGCTCATAAGTAGGACAGCCTACGCGTGATTGTCGGTGCCTCCTGCCACGATAGGCACATGTCAGAGGCACTAGTGACCCTTATAACCCTTCTTGCTGGCCTATTTATCGGCCTTGGCTTTGGCCTCTTTATTGCAAAGCTACGAACCGGTGATGGGGCTAGCGCTGCGATTCAACGCGATCAGTACAAGAGCGATCTTGAAGCTGCGCAGGCACGTGCGTTAGAGGATACAAAGTTTGCAACTGAACTCGCTGCTATGAAGGCAACCGTTGAAACACTTACTAAACAAGGCCTTGAAGCTAACCGACTTCGCACTGAAGCCGAGACCCGAATCGATACAACTATCAATGAGATGCGCCGAGCTAACCAATCAATCTTTGATGAGACCCGCAAAATCGCTGGTGCATTAAGCAGCTCACAAACACGTGGAAAGTTTGGAGAAGCACAGCTTGAACTTCTCTTGACCGGTGCAGGACTTCGCAAAGGTCACGAGTACGAGAGTCAGCGCTCTACTACCGACTCAGATAACTCAGGTATTCCAGATATTACAGTCAGAGTTCCTGGTGGAAGCCAACTCTTTATCGACTCTAAGTTTCCGTATGAGCGCTTCGTCGAAGCATTTGAAACCGATGATCAAGATCAGCGTGATGAGCTCCTTAAACTCCACACAAAGGATTTACTCAAGCACATCGATGTCTTGGCAAAGCGCGGCTATCACAAGTCACAAAAATCCCCTGACTTTGTAGTTCTCTTTCTACCCTTTGAAACACTTCTAGCAGAGGCGCTGCGTCTAGATCCGATGCTTCTTGAGAAGGCTTTCAAGGTAAATGTCACCATAGCTACCCCAACCTCGATGATGGCGCTGCTGCGCACAGTTGGCAATATCTACTCGCGGAGCCAGCTTGCGCAGAACGCAGATGATATTCAAAAGGTTGCCAACACCTTCCTTAAGAACATTACGCTTTTGCACACAAAGATCGTCGCACTTGGTAAAGCTGTTAACTCTGTATCAAAGGCTTACGAGGATCTGCGTCCAACAGCTGAAAAGACTGTCCTGAGTCCAGCCCGAAAGATTCTCAACCTTGGAGTTTCCGGTGATCGCGATAAACTTGCAATCGAGTATCCAGAGGCGCCTGAGGATGTGAAAGAGTTAAAGGCTTCTGGAAGTGATGGCGAAGATGATTACATCGATGTAGAGGTGGTGGAAGAGTGAAGCTTCAAGGACCAGGTTTAAAGAAGCAGGGCGTTGTTGTACTGCAATCCTTCTTTATCTTCTTCTTCGGCTCTATCGAGCTCATCCTCCGCAGCGGCTCAGGAATCCTCACAGCGGTAGTGCTCTGCGCAGTTCTCTACGGGGGAATCCGCTTTGGAAGAGCTGGCACCACATACGTCTCAGTTGTTACGCCGCCTATCGCCTTTGCTGCGACGGTTCTCTTTCACGTTCTGCTCAAAGATGGGTTTGCGATCTCTAAAGTTGGTATCGACTTCATCGCATCTCTTGCCTCAATCGCACCTTACCTACTGGCAAGTGCAATCTACGGATGGTTCGTTTACTTTAATGAGAAAGCTAAGTCACGCCCTGGCAAGAGCGCAGTCCGTACTACTTCCCCGCAGCTTTAATATCTTTACGAATCTCCTGAGGTAGAGCAAACATCAAAGACTCTTCCTTTGCTCGAACCTCTTCACAATCATCAAAGCCGTGCTCTGCTAACCACTTAATCAGGTCGTCGACAAGAATCTCTGGCACCGATGCTCCGCTAGTGACACCAATGATTTCAACACCCTCAAGCCACTCAACCTTTGCCTCTTTTGCATAATCAACTAAGTAAGCGTTCTTAGCGCCGTACTCCTTTGCTACCTCAACTAAACGAACTGAGTTTGAGGAGTTTCTTGAACCTACAACGATGACAAGGTCGGTTTGTGGGGCTATCTGCTTAATAGCCTCTTGACGGTTCTGTGTTGCATAACAAATATCATCCGATGGCGGGCTATCTAAATCTGGGAAGCGATCTTTAAGGATTCGAACAGACTCCAGAGTTTCATCCACACTTAAAGTAGTTTGCGATAACCAGACCAACTTCTTGCCCGGCGTTGGCTGTACTTCGCGGGCTCCATCTAATCCATCAACAACCCGAACGCGCCCAGGTGCTTCGCCGGCTGTACCTTCAACCTCTTCATGACCATGATGGCCAATGAGAAGGATCTCAGTATCTTCGCCAGTAAATCTCTTCACCTCGTTGTGTACCTTTGTAACGAGTGGACATGTTGCATCAATAGTTTTTAAGTTTCTTGCAGCAGCTGCGGCATGAACAGCGGGGGAAACACCGTGTGCTGAAAAGATAACTGTCTGGCCCTCCGGAACCTCATCGGTTTCGTTAACGAAGATAACGCCACGCTCTTGGAGGGTTTGCACTACATGCTTATTGTGAACGATCTCTTTACGGACATAGACAGGTGCACCGTAGAGTTCGAGGGCTTTTTCAACGGTTACGACCGCGCGATCAACGCCTGCGCAGTATCCGCGTGGCGCGGCTAGTAGAACCTTCTTACCCATAAGCCGGAGTCTATTAGGCTCCCCCCATGTTCGAAACTTCAAGTGAATCACCAGCGCCGGTTCGCCTGGTCACTGAAGCGATTAAGGATTACATCGACCGATTGGGCCCTATCTGGATTGAGGGCGAGATATCAGAGCTCAATGAACGCAGCGGTGGAATGGCGTTTATGCGTCTTCGCGACACAAGCGTCGATATGAGCATCTCTGTGATGTGTTACAAAAGCGTTTTAGCCGCCGTGGCACCTTTGCCTGCCAATGCGCGCGTAGTTATCCATGCAAAGCCATCTTGGTTTACTAAGAACGGCTCCTTAACGATGTCAGCAAAGGAGATTCGACAAGTCGGTGTTGGAGAACTCCTTGCAAGGTTAGAGGAGTTGAAAAACAGGTTAGCCGTAGAAGGTCTCTTTAGCGAAGATCGAAAGGTAGATCTACCTCTTCTTCCCAAGAAGGTAGGGCTGATCTGCGGTCGAAATACAGATGCGGAAAAGGATGTTGTTGAAAACGCCCGCCGTAGATGGCCAGCTGTTCTCTTCGAAATCCGTGAGGTTGCTGTTCAAGGCGCAGCGGCCGTTGTTGAGGTTTCGCAGGCGCTGCGAGAGCTGGAGGAAAACGCTGATGTGGATGTCATCATCATTACGCGAGGCGGTGGCTCCTTTGAAGATCTACTCCCATTTAGCGATGAGTCACTTGTGCGCCTTGCTGCTAACTGCACAACACCAATCGTTAGCGCAATCGGTCATGAAAAAGACTCACCGCTTTTAGATTTAGTAGCCGACTATCGAGCATCAACTCCAACCGATGCAGCAAAGAACGTTGTGCCTGATATCGCTGAAGAGATTGAAGCTCTGCAAGAGATTCGCGATCGCATGTTTCGCAAAGTCGCCTCAATTATTGAGTTAGAGAGTGCGAGGGTCTTGCAACTTACGCAGCGACCCGTACTTCGTGACCCGCTTGTCTTGGTGACTTCGCGAGAAGAGATTCTTACAAATCTCAAGGAGCGATCACATCGAAACTTTGGCCACCGGATTGAGGTTGCTCAAGGAGAGCTACTTCAAATGGGTGCACGGGTTCGCTCGCTATCGCCCCAGTCAACCCTCGATCGCGGATACTCAGTTGTGCAGTTAAGCGATGGAAGTATCGTCAGGGACTCAAAGAAAGTTAAGAAGGGCGATGAACTTCGCATCCGTCTTGCGCAGGGAGAGACAGGCGCCACAGTTACCCAGTAGCAGGGGTAGGAGTAGATTTACCTCATGGCCACGGAGAAGAAGATTTCATATGAAGGCGCTCGTGATGAGTTGGCTCAAGTTGTTCAATCACTAGAAAGTGGCGGCGCAACACTTGAGGAGTCTTTAAAGCTCTGGGAACGTGGCGAAGAGTTAGCAAAGATCTGTCAGGAGTGGCTTGACGGCGCCCGCCAAAAACTCGACTCAGCAAAGCCTGCAGGTAAGTAAATGGCTCCAGAGTTTTCGTACTCCGAACTTCTTCCACTAGGCGATGACAAGACTAAGTACCGCAAACTTGGAAGCGATGGAGTAAGCGTTGTAAAGCTTGGCGACCGTGAGTTTCTCCAAGTTGAACCATCTGCCTTAGCGAAACTTACTGAGACTGCAATTCACGATATTTCACACTACCTTCGCGGTGAGCATCTACAGCAGCTTGCAAATATCTTGAAGGATCCCGAGAGCTCACCAAATGATCGATTCGTCGCCCTCGATCTCTTAAAGAATGCAAATATCTCAGCCGGTGGCGTCCTTCCTATGTGCCAGGACACCGGAACCGCTTTGGTAATGGGCAAGAAGGGTCAGTACGTTTTAACAACTGACAAAGATGAAAAATCCATTTCTCAAGGTATCTACGACGCCTTCACGAGGTTAAACCTTCGTTACTCACAGCTTGCTCCTGTGACAACATGGGATGAAAAGAACACAGGTAACAACCTCCCAGCCCAGGTAGAGATTTTTGCCGATAGCGATCATCTTGATGAGTACAACTTTCTCTTTATTGCAAAGGGCGGCGGTAGCGCGAACAAGTCATTCCTCTATCAAGAGACTAAAGCTGTTTTAAATCCAAAATCATTTATGGCATGGCTCGATGAGAAGCTGCGTTTAATTGGAACAGCTGCATGTCCTCCCTACCA
>CAIMCU010000102.1 GCA_903839585.1 uncultured Actinomycetes bacterium
GCTTTGTTGAATTTCTGCATGTTCTCCCTTTCGGTAATTGCCCTCCGAGAGCACTAGCTGCCAGACCTCATGCAGCCAAGCCCTCAGAAGGATGGGTGAAGCATAACTTCCGAAGGGCTCTGGGTAAATGCTTTTGCGTTACAAAGGGATTACGTTTGCTGATTTGGCAACAAAGTCGCGTATTTAGGCCGCTAAAGAAGGTGCTCTTGAGCCTGATTCGGGTCTGTTACAGCTAGCGCTACCTGCTTCATTGTCAGACGTCGATCCATCGCCGCCCGTTGAATCCAGGAGAATGCTTCTGGTTCGGAAAGGTTTAAAGCTTGCATCAAAATACCCTTTGCGCGATCTATGAGCTTTCGTGTTTCTAATCTTTCATGAAGATCGGCGACCTCAGATGCAAGTGAGACCATCTGCCGATGTCTGCTAATTGCAATCTCAATAGCTGGAATTAAGTCTCCGATTGAGAATGGTTTTACAACATAAGCCATCACGCCAGCATCTCTTGCTCTTTCAACTAACTCGCGCTGACTAAAGGCCGTAAGCATTAATACAGGTGCGATTGAGATGATCTTTTCAGCCGCTGAGATTCCATCGAGCACCGGCATCTTTACATCCAAAATTGCAAGATCGGGCTTATGGATTTGCGCTAGCTCGATAGCTTGTTCTCCATTTACCGCTTCAGCTACAACTTCGTAGCCTGCTTCACGGAGCATCTCGATTAAATCCATACGGATCAGCGCTTCATCCTCTGCTACAAGGATTCTTACACCTGTAGCCGCTGAAGCCGTTGGTTGATTGCTCATGTGCCCCGAGTCGGATTCGAACCGACACTATGCAGTGTTTGAGACTGCCCTCTCTACCGTTGGAGTACCGAGGCTAGAGCGATGAGTCTAACTTATCGGTAGGCAGCTGCAACGCCAGCTACTGCATCTCCAACACGGTGAACGCGAAGTGCATTAGTCGAGCCTGGAATTCCTGGAGGTGAGCCTGCAACGATCACCACATTGTCACCGATTGAAGCTCGCTTAGAATCAATAAGAACGCCATCTACCTGCTTTACCATCTCATCGGTATGGCTAACCATTTCGGTAATCAGTGGTTCTACTCCCCAAGAAAGCGCCATGCGGTTGTAAGTTCCAGAGTCCGGAGTGAGCGCAAGGATTGGAATTGGTGAACGAAGTCGAGACATTCTTCTGGCAGATTCTCCGCTTGTCGTAAATGCGACCAGATACTTTGCATCCAAGATCGCACCAATCTCTGTTGCTGCTTTTGTAATCGCGCCGCCCTTAGTGCGAGGTGAGGATTTCATAGGACGTATCTGATCCAGTCCGCCCTCCTCAGTTTTGGCGATAATGCGCGCCATGGTTTGGACAGCCTCAATAGCGAACTCACCAACACTGGTTTCTCCAGAGAGCATCAAGGCATCAGCTCCATCTAGAACTGCATTTGCGCAATCTGTTGCCTCGGCACGCGTTGGACGAGAGTTGGTGATCATTGAATCGAGCATCTGCGTTGCAACGATTACCGGTTTAGCTGCATCACGGGCGAGTGAAATACAGAGTTTTTGAACTAAGGGAACATCCTCAATCGGTAGCTCGACACCAAGATCACCGCGAGCAACCATGATTCCATCAAAGGCTTCAACGATTCCCGCAAGATTAGCTACGGCCTGTGGTTTCTCAATCTTTGCGATAACTGGGATGCGGCGACCCTCTTCATCCATGATGCGGTGAACATCCTTGATGTCATCGGCGTTGCGAACAAAAGAGAGCGCTATGAAATCGGCTCCAGCCTTTAATCCCCATCGAAGGTCGGCAATATCCTTCTCTGACATCGCTGGAACAGAGACAGCAACGCCTGGAAGGTTAATCCCTTTGTTATTGCTCACCGCTCCCGGTTCGATAACCTTGGTGACAACATCGCTGCCCTTAACCTCAACTACCTCAACGGTCACCTTGCCATCGTCGATGAGAATGCGATCGCCTGCCTTGCAATCCCCCGGTAAACCTTTGTAGGTAGTACCTACGCGCTCCTTTGTTCCTTCAACATCATCAATAGTGATTGTGAAGATATCGCCACGCGCTAATTCATGCGGTCCATCCTTAAACTTGGCTAAACGAATCTTTGGGCCCTGTAGATCTACGAGGATTGCAACAGGAACTCCAGCCTTCTTAGCCGCACTACGCACGGTTTCGAGTCGGCTCTGATGCTCCTCATAAGAGCCGTGTGAAAGGTTCAAACGGGCCATATTCATACCGGCTGCGATGAGCTCAGCAACCTTCTGTGGTGATTCCACAGCTGGTCCCATTGTGCAAACAATCTTCGCTCTACGCATATCGTTACCTTATCTACTTAAGTTAGTACTCGGAAGTTAAACAGTTAGTGAGCGTGTTGTTGGTTCGATTGGAGATGGCAGTTGACTCTCACCCTCTAAGTACTTATCAACGGCAGATGCTGCGCTGCGACCTTCTGCAATCGCCCAAACAATTAAGGACTGTCCACGACCGGCATCGCCTGCAACAAAGATGCCCTCCTCGCTCGTTTGGAAATTGGCATCGCGCTTAATCATTCCTCGATCATCTAGCTCAACCTCTAGCTGATCAATAAGCGCCGACTTTTCAGGTCCAGTAAAGCCCATCGCCAGGAAGACGAAATCTGCAGGAAGCTCACGTTGGGTTCCTGGAACCGGAGAAAACTTTCCATCTGCAAAGACAACCTCTGCAATTTTGAGAGCTTTGAGATTGCCATTGCCATCACCAATAAACTCTTCAGTATTGACTGAGAAGACTCGGTTATCTAACTCTTCATGGGCGCTAGAAACTCGGAAAATCATCGGATAGGTCGGCCAAGGCTGCGCTGATGGTCGCTCCTCATTTGGACGGGGCATGATTTCAAGTTGTGTGACAGATGCTGCTCCTTGGCGAATAGATGTTCCAAGACAGTCAGCTCCTGTATCTCCGCCTCCAAGAATAACAACGTGCTTACCAGCGACGTTGATGAGAGGAGTTTCAACCTCCCCGAGAGCCTGCTTATTTCCCCAAGGTAAGAACTCCATCGCTTGGTAGATACCTTTGTTTTCGCGGCCCTTGATCGGAAGGTCGCGCCACTGTGTTGCACCGACCGCAAGAACAATTGCGTCATACTTTTTGCGAAGATCTGTGCCGGTAATCTCAACTCCAACATTTACGCCTGGGCGAAAACGAGTTCCCTCTTTCTCCATCTGAGATAAGCGGCGATCTAGAATGTGCTTTTCCATCTTAAACTCTGGAATTCCATAACGAAGAAGTCCGCCTATCTTCTCTGCTCGCTCATAGACGGCAACTGTGTGACCTGCGCGCGTTAGCTGCTGTGCAGCGGCAAGACCAGCTGGCCCTGAACCGATAACTGCGACCGTCTTGCCGGTGATGCGATCTGGTGGAAGTGGTTTTACATCACCGTTTTGAAACGCCTCTTCAATGGTGCGAAGCTCTACCTGCTTAATGGTGACAGGATCAACGTTGATTCCAACCACACACGCTGTTTCACATGGGGCTGGACATAAACGACCTGTGAACTCTGGGAAGTTGTTAGTCGCGTGAAGTCTTGCGATCGCCTCTGTTTTATCACCGCGCCACATGAGGTCGTTCCACTCAGGGATTAAGTTTCCAAGAGGACATCCTTCGTGACAAAATGGAATTCCACAATCCATGCAACGTCCCGCTTGCTTTTGAAGGTGCTCCAAGCTCTGTGGCTCATAAACCTCATTCCAATCCTTGATGCGTACATCAACTGGACGACGCTTAGGGGTTTCGCGAGGAGTTGTTAGAAATCCGCGTGGATCAGCCATTTGCTGCAACCTCCATTACATACTGGTCGACGGGTAAACCTTCACGGTTTGCCTTTTCAATCGCTGCAATAACGCGGGCGAAATCACGTGGCATCACAAGAGAGATTCGATTGAGTGCGCTTTGCCAGTTTGCAAGAAGCTCTTGGGCGATCAACGAACCAGTCTCTACATGGAAGGCAGAGATCATTGACTTTAAGATCTCCTTCTGGTCTTCAGGAACGGCGATGATGTCAACTAGCTCAGCGTTTACCTGAGCAGGGTTGAGATCGAGAACAAAAGCTCGACCTCCAGACATTCCAGCAGCAAAGTTTCGACCTGTTTGACCGAGAATAACTACGGTTCCACCTGTCATGTACTCACATCCATGATCGCCAACACCCTCTACTACCGCAGTAGCACCTGAGTTTCGAACACAGAAACGCTCACCTACAAGTCCGCGAATGTATATCTGACCAGATGTTGCGCCGTATCCAATGACATTTCCAGCGATAACGTTCTCGTGAGATGGGAAGGTCGCCTTCTCATCTGGGCGTACAACGACCCGTCCTCCTGAGATTCCTTTACCGACGTAGTCATTGCTATCACCATAAAGACGAATCGCAACACCACTAGGTAGGAAGGCTCCAAGTGATTGACCGGCAGAGCCATGCAAAGTTACATCGATCGTTCCCTCAGGAAGTCCAGCTCCCCCGAAACGTCGGGTAACTTCAGCTCCAAGCATTGTGCCCACTGTTCGATTAACGTTTCGAACCGGCACATCAATACGTACCGACTCACCCTTTTCTAGAGCAGCCGCCGAAAGTTTGATCAACTCATTATCTAACGCCGCCGATAAGCCATGATCCTGCTGGGTTGTATTAAAGAGTGGTGAGTCAACATCGGGACGCACCAAAAGTGGAGAAAGATCTAAACCGCTAGCTTTCCAGTGATCAACAGCTGATTTTGTGTCAAGGTTTTCGACACGGCCAATCGCCTCTTGGATAGATTTAAATCCAAGCTCGGCAAGAATCTCGCGAACCTCTTCTGCGATGTACTCAAAGAAGGTTTCAACAAACTCTGGTTTACCGGAAAAACGTGCGCGAAGCTCTGGATTCTGAGTTGCAACACCGACGGGGCATGTATCAAGGTGGCACACACGCATCATGATGCAGCCAGAGACAACAAGTGGCGCAGTTGCAAAGCCAAACTCTTCTGCTCCCAAGAGCGCTGCAATAACGACATCGCGACCGGTCTTTAGCTGACCATCTGTCTGGACAACGATTCGATCACGGAGATTGTTAAGAAGAAGTGTTTGCTGTGTCTCTGCAAGGCCTAGCTCCCACGGCGCTCCAGCGTGCTTAAGAGATGTCAGTGGTGATGCACCTGTTCCACCATCGTGACCTGAGATGAGTACAACATCGGCGTGCGCCTTACTTACTCCAGCTGCAACGGTTCCAACTCCAACCTCAGCGACTAACTTCACATGAATACGTGCATTCTTATTGGCATTCTTTAAGTCGTGAATTAGCTGGGCTAAATCCTCAATTGAGTAGATGTCGTGGTGAGGAGGCGGTGAAATTAAACCAACACCCGGTGTTGAGTAGCGAACCTTTGCAACCCATGGATAAACCTTGTTACCCGGTAGCTGTCCGCCTTCTCCTGGTTTAGCGCCTTGAGCAATCTTGATTTGAATATCATCGGCGTTAACCAGGTACTCACTTGTTACCCCGAACCTTCCAGATGCAACCTGCTTAATAGCGCTGCGCTTTGAATCACCGTTGGGCATCGGAGTGAATCGAGCAGGATCCTCTCCACCTTCACCTGTATTTGATTTTCCACCAAGGCGGTTCATCGCAATCGCGAGAGTTTCATGTACCTCTTGAGATACAGAACCAAATGACATCGCACCTGTACTAAATCTCTTTAGAATCTGCGAGATCGGCTCCACCTCATCGATTGAGATTGATGGACGCACCCCTTCTTTGAACTTGAAGAGGCCTCGAAGTGTCATGAGTTCGCGGCTTTGCTCATTGATCTTGCTTGTGTACCTCTTGAATATGTCGTAACGCTTGTTACGGGTTGAGTGCTGTAGCGCAAAGACGGTTTCAGGGTTAAACAAGTGCGGCTCACCATCGCGGCGCCA
>CAIMCU010000103.1 GCA_903839585.1 uncultured Actinomycetes bacterium
CACTGCTCATTGAGTTTCCTCCTGTTTTCAGGGCAGACCGCCAAACCTAGTGCAACCAAGCGGGCACGGTCAAACCGGTCCATTGGAACTAGGTATGGAGTAATGCTGTACGGCCTCAATCGTCCGTTCCACAGCAAGGAGCGTAACTATAGGGCGGGGGCCGCTGGGGGTCAAATTGGGGGTGATGGCTAGCCGGTGTTCTAGGTCATATCGAGAAAACTCTCAAAAAACCCCAACTTTTACGCGTAAAAAGTGGATTAAATGAGTTCTACAGCAGCAAGATCGCGTTTGCCTTTTCGCAAAACCGCGTATTTACCGCATAAAAAGTCGGTTTTTGAGGGTGCAAAATCCTCTCCCTCAATCTTGAGGTTGTTGAGGTACGCCCCACCCTCCTTAACAATCCGACGGGCCGCTGACTTCGAATCAACCACCCCTGTGGCTGCCAACAAATCTACCCAGGTTGGGATCGCTTCACCTGATTTAACAGAGGTTCGAGGCAGCTCAGCTAGAGCCGATGAGAGTGTTGCTTCATCTAACTCGGAGAGCTCGCCTTGTCCAAAGAGTGCTCGAGCGGCGGCCTCCACACGATCGCAGATATCTTGACTGTGCACAAGTGAGGTTAACTCACGAGCAAGAGCACGATGAGCCTCCCGCGCTCCAGGGTTTTCTAGATGAGTTTTTTCAAGGGACTCAATCTCTTCACGTGATCTAAATGAGAAGACCTTAAGAAAATTAATAACATCCTTATCATCGGTATTTAGCCAGTACTGAAAGAAGGCGTATGGGGAGGTCATGGATGGATCTAGCCAAATACTGCCGCCGGCTGTTTTGCCAAACTTGGTTCCATCAGCTTTTGCTAGAAGAGGAATCGTTAGGGCATGCCCACTACCGCCTTCAACGCGACGGATGAGATCCAACCCTCCAACGATATTTCCCCATTGATCGGATCCGCCTAACTGCAGTGTGCACTTATTGCGGCGGTAAAGCTCTAGGAAGTCAAAGGATTGAAGTACCTGGTACGAGAACTCTGTGTAAGAAATTCCACCAGACTCTAAACGTGATGAAACAGAGTCTTTAGATAGCATCTGATTAACACTAAAGTGTTTACCGATATCGCGCATGAACTCGATAGCTGAAAGTGGCGAGGTCCAATCCAGGTTGTTTACCACGATCGCTGGATTAGGTGAGGCCTTGAAATCTAAAAACTTTGATACCTGATCCTTTATCCGCCCTACCCATTGCTCAACAACATCGCTGGTGTTGAGGGTGCGCTCCTCGCTCTTGCCGCTTGGATCACCGATTAACCCCGTCGCTCCCCCGACAAGTGCAATCGGGTTATGGCCTGCTAATTGAAAACGACGAAGAGCAAGCAGCACGACAAGGTTTCCTACATGAAGGCTGGGAGCCGTTGGATCAAAGCCGATATACAGGGTGAGCGGCTTCTTCATCGCCTCTCGAAGAGCCTCTTCATCAGTAGATTGAGAGAAGAGACCTCTCCACTTCAAATCATCGAGTAGGTGCACCTGCGAACTCATGCGCCCATCATGCCCGAGAAGGCCTTACTCTCGGCGGTAAATTTGGTGGTGTTTTGAGAAAGTTCAACCTTGAGATCCTTTAACTGAACCTCCAAAGAGCTAGGTGATGTACCACCTCGGGTCGTTCTGGAGGCTAGCGCTCCATCTACTGTGAGAACTTTTCTCACATCTGATGTCAGAGCTGGATGGATAGAGATAAGTTGATCATCACTTAACTCGTGGAGTGCAATTCCCAGCTTTTCGCACTGCGCAACGCACTTTCCGGCTGCTTCATGTGCTTGAGAGAAAGGGATGTGGGCGCGAACCAAGAAATCTGCAATCTCAGTGGCAAGTGAAAAACCCATCGGTGCAGCGGCCAGCATCTTCTCTCTATCGAACTCGGTCGTTGCAACCATGCCTGCCACCGCTGGAATGACTAAAAAGAGCGTATCGAATGAGTCAAAGAGAGGCTCCTTATCCTCTTGAAGATCGCGGTTGTATGCAAAAGGTAATCCTTTAAGCATCGTGAGAACACCGGTTAAGTTCCCGATCAATCTTCCCGCTTTTCCACGAGCGAGCTCAGCCATATCTGGATTCTTCTTCTGCGGCATAATCGATGATCCAGTTGAGTACGCATCAGCAACCTTTGCCCAACCAAACTCTGTCGTTGCCCAGATACACCACTCCTCCCCTATTCGAGAAAGATGAACACCAATCAATGAGGTGATGAACAGAGCTTCGGCAACAAAGTCACGATCACTTACGCCATCGATACTGTTTGCCGAGTTGGAGGAGAAACCAAGCGCTGATGCAGTCTTTTCTGGCGCAAGGGGTAGAGAGGATCCGGAGAGAGCACCCGACCCTAGCGGGCTTACCTTTGTTCGCTTCAACCAGTCTGCAATGCGGTCGAGATCGCGAGACAAGGCGTGTACATGTTTTGCGAGCTCGTGACCAAAGAGAATCGGTTGTGCGTGCTGCAGATGAGTAAAGCCTGGCGCTGGGGCGTCCTTGTACTCTGTAGCTTTACTCAATAATGCAGATTGAAGTTCAGTTACGAGGCTGGCTAAATGCAGCATCTGATCTACTGCGTAAAGCTTGAGATCTGTAGCCACCTGATCATTGCGTGATCTTCCTGCGCGCAGTGATCCGCCAACCTCGCCCAGCTTCTCCATCAAACCACGTTCCAGAGCGCTGTGGACATCCTCATCCTCTGGCTTTGGAGTGAACTCCCCCTTAGCAACCTCTGAGATGAGCTCTCGGAGTCCGCTTCGAATCTGCGATGAAACCTGTTTATCCAATAAGCCACTTGACTCGAGAACATCAAGATGGGCAAGAGAGGAACGCAGGTCGTAAGGTGCTAAGCGAAAATCAAAGTGAACACTTCTTGAAAGAGCAAAGACTGTTTGTGCTGGGCCGTCGGAAAACCTGCCACCCCATAGCGCCATTACCGGCTCCTCTTTCTACTAGAACTCCCTACAGACCTACTGGCCAAGGATCTGCCTCCACCCTTGGCGTATGAGAGCAATTCTTTCGCTAACTGCGCGCCACCAGTGGCTTTTTTGGATACAACCAAAACCGTGTCGTCGCCCGCGATAGTTCCAATAATGTTGGCGATTCCCGAGTTATCCAGAGTACTTGCAAGGAACTGAGCACCACCTGGTGGGGTGCGCACGACAGCTAAGTTGGCGCTGGCTTCCACGGAGAGGATTAGCTGCGATGGCACCGGTATTGATCTTGCGATTGCGCCATCGTTGCTGCTGCGAATCTCATAGATGGTCTCACCATCCTTGGAATGCCCCCGAACCGCGCCTATCTCTTCAAGGTCGCGACTTGCCGTTGTTTGAGTAACTGAGAAACCTGACTTCTTCAGCAGGGTAACAAGATCTGACTGTGAATGAATCAAGCCAGCTTGGATGAGCGAGATGGCCTTGGCTCTACGCGCAGAGACACTCTTGGAGTTTAGAACCTTAGACATTTTCTACCTCTTTCAACGCGGCTTGGAACTCAATGACGAACTTCTCCAGCTGTACCTTTGTTACATTCAGAGCAGGCGCAATTCGAATCGTCTTTTCATTGGGCGCATTAACTATCACGCCCCGTAACTGCAACCTCTGCTTTAACTGCGTTGCTACCGGATAATCCAATCCGATTCCCAGCAATAAACCTTGACCACGTACCTCAGAAACCCCAGAAAACTTTGAGAGTTTTCTCTTAATGATCTTTTCTGCGGAGATTGCATTTGCTAGTAACTTCTCCTTCTTGATGGTGGCGATAACAGCTACACCGGCAGCCGTTGCAACAGGATTGCCTCCAAAGGTTGTTCCATGATCGCCGGGTTGAAGCAGCTTTGCAGCGCTGCCCATGGCGATCATCGCTCCGAGAGGCAGGCCCCCACCTAAACCCTTTGCAAGGGTAATTACATCCGGTTTGATCTTTTCATCTTCAAAACCAAACCAGTTGCCGGTACGACCCATTCCAGTTTGAACGCAGTCAAAGACTAAAAGTGCTCCGGTAGCGTCACAGATAGAGCGAAGCTCCTTGAGATATCCGACTGGGGGAACAATAACTCCAGCCTCTCCCATAATCGGTTCGACAATAACCATGGCCGTCTTGCGATTAACAGCTCTCTTCATCGCCTTAGCATCCCCAAATGGAACGTGCTTCACCTTTGGGAGCAGTGGAATAAAAGGTGTGCGCTTTGCTCGCTGACCTGTTAGCGAAAGAGCTCCCATAGTTCTGCCATGAAAAGCGCCATCGGTTGCAACAATTCGAGATCTAGCCGTTTTACGGGAGAGCTTTAACGCTGCTTCATTTGCCTCGGCACCTGAGTTACAGAAGAAGGTTCTTGCACTCTTGTCTCCCGTTAAACCCTGCAAAAGTTGCGCCAGTTCTAAAGCTTTCGGATGGGCAAAGAAGTTGCTGACATGTCCAAGTTCAGCGATCTGCTTAGAAACAGCCTTCACTACTGCCGGATGCGCATGCCCTAAAACATTTGTAGCGATACCACCCAAAAAGTCCAGGTACTTTTTGCCTTGACTGTCTGTCACAAATACCCCTTTGCCCTTAACTAAGGTCAAATCTGGGGTTGCGTAGTTGCTGATAAAGAGTTCATCCCATTTCATCATGCGCTCACCAAAGTTCCACCAGCGCCTGCAAGTGCGAGTTTTAAGGCGTCTGGATCGGTGCCATCGATTATTCGTACAGCTTTGGCACCGGCAGCAATTGCATCTAAACAGGCGGCTACCTTTGGGGCCATACCCTTCTCGAAGGTTGATTTGATTTCTAAGAGATCCTTTGCGGAGATACTCGATATCAACGACGCCTTATCTGGCCAAGCTTTATAGATACCTTCAACATCTGTCATGATGATTAAAGCTTGTGCATCAAATTCACCCGCTATCGCCGCAGCTGCAAGATCTGCGTTAACGTTAAAACCTTCGGTAAAATTACTATCCGTTGCTATCGGGGAAATCACCGGCACCTTACCTTCAGAAAGAAGGTCAAGAATGGCCTTTGGATTGACCGAGATTACCTGTCCAACCTGTCCTAGCTGCGCAGGTGATCCATCAACTAAAGTTCTTTGATGTTGAGCTATTAGAGTTTTGGAGCCGCGACCTGAAATAGATACGGCAGGTACACCATGCTGACTTAAGGTACCTGCAAGTCCAGGTCCAACCTCGTCAGCTAAAACCCTTTCGACAACATCAAATACTTCTGGAGTTGTCACTCGAAAACCTCCAATGAACTCCGAGTCAACACCAGCAGCTGATAGTGCTGCATCGATTTGCGGACCCCCTCCATGGACGATCACTAGGGATAAACCCGAAGCAATAGCTTCATTGACCGACTTGGCAAACTCTCCGTTTTGATCATTCATCGCGTGGCCACCAAACTTGATTACTATCATGTTGAGTACGCCGAGTTCTCGTGGACATAATCATGTGAGAGATCATTAGTAACCACAGTTGCCGTTGCACTGCCAATATTCATGTTGATTTCAATCAATACTTTCCTGTCTGCAAATGAAACAAGGTTCTTGTCAGCAAAAGGCGCGCTACCTTTTGCAACCTCAACTCCGTTTAATACCACGTCAATCGAAAGTGGATCCATCTCGGCTTTAGCGGTGCCTACCGCTGCAAGTACTCTCCCCCAATTCGGATCTCCGCCAAAAATCGCGCACTTTAATAGGTTATTCCTTGCACATGCTCGAGCAATCTCTACGGCATCTTCCTCATTAGCCGCCCCCGTTACTGAAATGGAAACGCTCTTAGTTGATCCTTCCGCATCTGCTATGAGCTGATCGGCTAGGGATGCGCAAACCTCCGTGAGAACGGCCGTCAGGTTTTGTGCAGATAGCTCAATCCCACTGGCGCCAGATCCCATGAGAAGGACTGTGTCGTTTGTTGAAGTACACCCGTCAGAGTCGATTCGATTGAAGGTGCGGTCAATTACTTTACTGAAGATCTCTTGAGCATTGGCGGGTAGAACAGCATCCGTCATAACGACGCTCAACATCGTCGCAAGTGCGGGGGCTAACATTCCA
>CAIMCU010000104.1 GCA_903839585.1 uncultured Actinomycetes bacterium
CAGCATCCCCTGGAAGCGCTTGAGTTGCCATGAAAACAAGTACTGTTAAGGCAATAACAATCGGAATACCTGCCAGTATTCGTCCCAGAACAAAAAGGAGTAACCCTCCTTGGTTAAAGAACTCTCTGACCTTATTCATACTTAAGCCTTCTTTATTCCTTCTAGTGAACCAGCGATTGATTCATCAAGAATTACCAACGTACGAGCACCATCACCCTTACGCAGACGTTCAAATGCATCTTCAATGCCGTTGATGTCGGTTACATGTGAAACAACATCTGCAACGTTGATACGACCTTCACCGGCCATGGCGATCATCTGTGGAAGTTCAACTGGAACGTTTGCTGAACCGTAGAGACTTCCCTTAAGACCCTTCTCTGAGAGGAACTCAATCGCAGGAATTGATACCTCAACACCACGTGGAGCCAGTCCCACAACGATTGCTGTTGCACCCGCACGGATTACATCCCATGCGTTACGAATCGTTTCTGGGCGACCAACAACTTCAAATGCATGATCTACTCCGCCAGGAACAATCGCCATCACATCGGCGACAACGTTCTTTTTAGATGCATCGACAACGTGCGTTGCTCCATGCTTCTTTGCGCGCTCAAGGTTTGCAGGCTGCATATCTACTGCGATGATCTTGCTAGCACCAGCTAAGCGAGCACCTGCAACAACCTGGAGTCCTACGCCGCCACAACCGATGACAGCAACGGTCTCACCGATTTGAACCTTGGCTGCGTTACGTACGGCGCCAATACCTGTCATAACTCCGCAGCCAAGAAGGGCTGCCTGCCATAGTGGGACATCTGCCTGCACTGGAACTGCTGAGCCAGCAGGAACTACAGCCTTTTCAGCAAAGCAGGAAACAAAGTTAAAGTGACGAAGCTCTGTGCCGTTCTTCTCGTGAAGACGTGATGTTCCATCGAGCAAGTTACCTGTATATGCGTGCTCACCGGCTACCTCGCAGAGGTTAAACCGTGTAGCGATGCACTCCTTACATTGACGACAAGGAGGGACAAAGTTAAAGGCAACGCGATCGCCAACCTTTACATTTGTAACGCCGGCTCCAATCTCTTCTACAACTCCAGCGCCTTCGTGACCAAGGATGATCGGCCAACGTGTGGTTCCAAGGTTTCCATCGGCTAAGTGCACATCTGAGTGACACACACCAGCAGCGGCGATGCGAACAAGGATTTCGCCAGCCTTCGGAGCATCGAGCTCTACATCTGCAATCTCAATCGGTGAGTTACCGCGGGTAATTGCAGCTTTGATTGTTTGCTTGCTCATTATTTGTCTTTTCCTTTTCCTTTGTCTCCGAGGCTTTCTTCGAACCGTGCATCGCGCCAAGCAAGTGCTTGCTTGAGGCCTTCCTTACGAACAATGTCATCAAACTCTTTTTGCTCAGGGCTATCGCTTCCGTTGAGAATTGCAGAGACATCCATGTTGGCGCTAATTGCCTGGCGGATTCCCGTTGCCTCTTGGGCGCGGATCAATCCGATTTTGGTTAAGCGAAGAGTAGATAGGGGAGTAGGTGCAATCTTCTTAATAAGTGCTCGAACTTCGTCATGGAGGGTTTCCTCGGTCACAACCTTGTTTATAAGGCCAATTCGAAGCGCCTCCTCTGCATCGATGGTGTCGCCGGTAAAGAGAAGCTCATTTGTTTTCTTTTGTCCAATAACAAAAGGCATCAAAAGAGTTGCTGGACCAGAGCCATACTTGACCTCTGGCTCACCAAACTTGGCTTTATCTGTTGCAATAATCATGTCGCAAGCCATAGCAAGTTCACATCCACCTGCTAGTACCCAGCCGTGCACGGCGGCGATAGTTGGCTTAGGAAATGACCATAGCTGCATCGTGAGTGAGACGTCATCTTCTAGGATTCCGTGCCAGCGAAGTGCTCCGCTGATCTCATCCTCGGCTAGCTCGGAGAGATCGTATCCACTTGAGAATGCACGACCATTGGCGGTGAGCACCAAAACCTTGGTGTTGTCATCTACTGCAGCGCTGTTGAGCTCTGCCCGCAGTTCATTAACCATGTCGTAGTTAATAGCGTTTAACTTATCTGGACGGTTGAGTGTGATCCATCGTGTTGGGCCAACTTGTTCAACTGTAATAGTTTTCATTTACTTACCACCTTCTGAATCGATTACTACAAGTGCATCAACTGCGATGGTTGCTTTGTCATAGACAATCATCGGATTTACATCAATTTCTACGATTTCCGGATGCTCTTTAGCTACCCGTCCTAGAGTCACCAAAGTCTTTGCAAGCACTCCGTGAGTATCATCCAAACCAGCCTCTTGCACCATCGCTTTAGCGGTATCTAGATCAACTGGGCCAAGCATGGTGACGGGCTTTTTAGACTCAACCGTTACACCGCCGTGACCTACAGCAAGGATTGGACCGAACTCTTCATCGCGCACCATTCCAACGAGTGCTTCTAACCCCTTAGGACTCTGCGCGGCGATGAATGCGCTGCCGCCAAGTTTTTCTACTGCGGCGGTAGCCTCATCTTCAGATTTAACATTGAGAATAACTCCACCACCTGCGCTCTTATGTGCAGGTCCATCACTCTTTACGACAACTGGAAATCCAAGGCCCTTGGCTACTGCTGCTGCTTGTGATGCAGAGGTAACACGCTTGCGTGATGCGATTGGAACACCGTAGCGCTCGAGAATCTCTGCAGACTCATACTCAGGCAACGCGCCTGTGCGAGTGACAACATCTGAGATTTCAATTGGCTTACCAAACTCTTGATGAAGCGTTGCAGCCTTCTTCCATGCACCGGCACGACCAAGTGCTTGCATCGCACTGTTGATTCCACGAAGGAGTGGAAGCTCATACTTTGCACAGATATCTAAAATTGATTGGGGCGCATCCACTGAGTGAACAGAGACAACAGCAGGGGAGATGTCGTACTTTTGCGCTGTTTTACCAAGTGACTCAACGATCATGTTGCACCAAACAAGCTCGTCATCTCCACGGAAACGAGAGATATCAACTTGAGCGACAAGGGTGTCGTACGCCTTAGATTCGGCCAAGATCTCCATCGAGCGAGGGAAGACAACCTCTGGTGCGTCAACGCCCCAAGCATCGAGTGGGTTTTGTGGGTGCTGATAGTTAGGAAACTCTTTATTTAACTGAATCGCTGTTTTTTCAGGAAGCACGGCAAATGAAAGACCGTTTTGCTCTGCGCGATCTGCCATCAATCCACACTCACCGCCTGACTCAGAGACAGCGCTGACACGCACACCCTTTGGCCGGCGCTTCTTACCCAGAACCTCAAGCGTTTCAACCATCTCTGGAAAGTCTTCAACCTCTATCGCAGAAAAACGCTTCAACGTTGCAGAGAACGCCTGATTTGATCCAACGACTGCACCGGTGTGCGCTAGTGCAATTCTCTTAGCTACACCAGACTTACCAACCTTGAGCGCAACAACTGGTTTACCAGCTTGTGCGCATTTTTCGAGTGCTTCAATAAAAGCCTCAGGCCTGCGAATGGTTTCAATAAAGATTCCTATCGCACGGGTCTGTGCATCATCTGCCATAAAGCTCATAAAGTCTGATACATCTCGGTTTAACTCGCTACCAGTGGATGCAATAAATCTAAATCCAATTCGTGGTCCTATGGTTGTGAAAGCTTCTGCGATAGATCCAGACTGAGCTGAGACTCCAACGTGACCTTTAACAAATGAGTCAGAGATTGAGCCGATCCATGGAGATCCACCTGGCTTTGCAATACCCATGCAGTTTTGACCAATAATCATCGAACCGTTTTCCGCTGCACGCTCACGAATTCTTGCTGCAATCTTTGGTCCTTCAGCTCCGGCTTCACTTCCAAGTCCTGGGAAGAAGAATGCGCGTGTTCCGCGATCCATCAACTCGTACACAGCGTTTTCCATGCGCTCGTGCCCAACCATCACAACTGCAAGCTCAGGGGTGCGGGAGAGATCTGCAATGGATGGAACGCAGTTAAGCCCTAAAACCTCAGACTTACTTGGGTGAACACCTTGCACTGGAGTTCCACTACTGAGCATGTTGCGAACAACTGCGGCGCTTCGAATGGAAGGGCCGATGATGACGCTTGAGGCAGGATCGATCAGTGTGTGTACTGGTCGTAACTGCTCGCTCATGTGGGTATCTCTCTTTCGGTAGTAGTTAAATTAGAAGTTCATGTTGATGTACTGAAGCTCTTGGTACTCCAAGAGACCGTCCTGTCCACCTTCGCGTCCATCGCCAGAGCCCTTTGTTCCACCAAAAGGTGTTTGTACATAACCGAATGAGGCTCCGTTGATGACAACCATTCCGTACTCAAGGGCTTCAGAGACGCGGTGTGCAATCGCCATGTCCTTGGTAAATAGGTATGCGCCAAGTCCTGACTCAGATGCGTTTACCGTTTCAAGAAGCTCTGCCTCTGATGTAAATGGCTCGAAAGCTACAAGTGGACCGAAGGTTTCGTGGCAGGTAACTAACGCGTCCTTTGGAGCGTTAACAATGATTGTTGGTGAGCACCAGCGCTTTGGATCGATTCCTGCTGGAAGCTCTCCGCCGGTAATAACCTTTGCGCCTCGCTTCTTGGCATCCTCAAGCTGTGCATTGACGCGGTCGACAGCTTCTGGAGAGATCATTGGGCCAACCTCAAAATCTCCCTTTGTTCCATGTCCAAGACGAAGTGCCTCAACGGCCTTTGTTGCGGCTGCTGTGAACTTATCGAAGATGTCTTTGTGAACCATAACGCGGTTAGGCGCAACGCAGCTCTGACCTTGGTTAGCAAACTTTCCTGCCATCAAGTTGCTGACCGCAATATCTATGTCTGCATCAGGGAAGACAATGAACGGTGCGACTCCGCCGAGTTCAACGGTTACCTTTTTAAGCTGTGCGCCACCGCGCTCTGAGAGCATGCGGCCAATCTCAGTTGAACCGGTGAATGAAATCTGACGCACCTCTGGTGACTCAATGAGCACATCACCAATTGGGGCTGGTTCACCACATACAAGGTTCAGTACGCCTGCTGGGAAACCTGCATCGTGGAAGACTTCAAAGATCTTAATCGCTGAAAGCGGTGTCTCTTCAGCTGGCTTTGCAACGATTGTATTTCCGGCGGCAACTGCTGGAGCGATTTTGCGCAGAAGCATCGCGTTAGGGAAGTTCCATGGAGTAATACATGCAACAACTCCGCGTGCACGTCGACGAAGATAGAAGCGCTGATTCAGGGAGTCACTTGGAACGATTGTTCCATTACTGCGACGAATCTCTTCTGCGTACCAAAGAAGGTAGTCAGCGCCCCAAAGAACCTCTCCAACGGCCTCACCGATTGGCTTACCCTGTTCGAGTGTCATCACTTCGCCGATTTCCTGGGCGCGTTCAATAAAGAGAGCGTTAGCTTTACGAAGGTATGCAGCGCGCTCATTAGCGTTCAAGCTGCTCCAGGATTTAAAGGCTTTGTGCGCTGCAACTACAGCTGCACGTGCCTCATCGCGACCGGCTGCCGGAACAGATGCAATGACCTCACCTGTTGCAGGGTTTTCAACGTTGAGTACTGCTTTGCTTGCAGGTTGAACCCATTTACCATCGATGTAGATACCGCTTTTAACTGAGATCGTCATGATTAGTTCTCCTCATCATCGGTAAGAATGTCTGGGAATCCTGGTGCACGAAGTTCAACGCCAACAGCGTCTTCGAGAAGTTTGATCACCTTTGGCGACCATGCATCTCCGCCGTACTGGGCTTTCCCACGCACAAAAGCCTGCTCCGTTATGGCTGCTAACTCAAGAGGTACTCCGAAGGTACGACCCATCTCTGTAGCAAATCCAATGTCCTTAAGCGCTAGATCCATAGTGAATCCGATGTTGTATGAGCCGCTTAAAACTAACTGGCTCTCAGTTTCATGAACAAAGCTTGTTCCAGATGAAGCCTTGATAGCTTCAAAGGATGTTTTTAGGTCGAGGCCACCTTGCTTAGCAAGCATCATCGCTTCACCAGCGGCAACAAGGTGAATGAAGGCCAACATATTTGTAATGACCTTGATGATTGAGGCGTTACCTAGTGGACCCATGTAGAAGTTCTTACCGCCAACGGCCTCAATGACCTTTTGGCACTTCTCGTAAACTGCTTTGTCGCCACCGATTAAAACGGTGATCTTTCCTGAGGCAGCCTTATGTACTCCACCAGTTACGGGAGATTCAAGGGTGTCGATGCCCTTAGCAGCTGCAAGCTCTGCAATCTCTTCAATAACGTGGCGATCATTTGTGCTCATCTCCATCCAGACGCCACCCTTTTTGAGACCGGCAAGCACACCGTTGTCAGAGAGCATGACCTTCTTGACGACAGCTGGAGATGGAAGACATGTAATAACAATGTCCACATTCTCAGCTAACTCTTTTGGAGTATCGGCCCACTTTGCGCCCATTTCGATGAGTCCCTTTGCGGACTCCTTACGAATGTCATTTACGGTTAGGTCAAAACCATTTCGCTGCAAGCTTGTAGCTAGGTGAACACCTAAGTTTCCTAAACCGATATAACCAACGCGCATTGCTCTTCTCCTCGTGCTCTCGATAATCGTTGTTGAATATAGAAAATAACTTCAAAACATCTTTACTTCATCTTTAATTCATTTTAATTAAGTGGCAACTGGTGCATCTCTAAGTGCAGACGATCGCCTGTGTAAGGGTGTGCAGCGGCGACCTCTTCGTTGAGCTCCACACCTAAACCAGGATCGGTTGTTGGTAGGAAGTATCCGTTTTCCCATGGAAGAGGCTTCTTAAGCAGCTTCGCATGGAAGTTCTCCATCTTTCCGATGGACTCTTGAATAAGGAAGTTTGGTGTTGAAAGATCAACGTGAAGGTTTGCAGCGGCTTCAATAGGGCCTGCATAGAGATGAGGTGCAATCTGTGCGTAATGAGTCTCTGCGATCGCAGCAATCTTCTTTGTCTCCATGATTCCACCAACTCTGCCAATTGCAGGTTGAAGAATCGCTGCTGCGTTATTGCTCAGCACTCGTGCAAACTCATACTTGGTGGCAAGACGCTCACCGGTTGCTACAGGAATTGATGTTGCTGCTGCAACGCGTCCCATCTCCTCAGGCATATCTGGGGGAGTTGGCTCCTCAAACCAGAGTGGATCAAACTTTTCTAACCTCTTGGCTAAACGGATTGCACCTGCTGGTGTCATCTGTCCGTGGGTTCCAAAGAGAAGGTCAACTTTGTCGCCGACAGCTTCACGCAGCTGCTTTACAAACTTCTCCGTGAAGTTAAGCATCTCAAGGGATAGCTGACGCGGATCAAATGCTGAGTAAGGACCGACTGGATCAAACTTAAGTGCTGTAAATCCATCCTTGATGTAAACGGCTGCGCGCTCACAGGAGATGTCGGCGTTTGAGTAAACGGAGTTGTCTTTTCCTGGAGCAGGGTAGATATATGTATAGCTGCGAACACGGTCTCGAACCTTGCCGCCAAGGAGGTTGTAAACAGGCTGGTTAGTTTCTTTACCCATGATGTCCCAGCAAGCGGTTTCAATACCCGAAAGTATTGCCATCATGGAGACATCTGGGCGCTGCGTAAAGCCTGCTGAGTACGCACGGCGCCAAAGAGCCTCAATATCAAAGGGTGATGTGCCGATTACATATCTTCCAACAACATCATCAATCATCTTTTCTACTACAGCAGGGTGGAAGGGCACGGCGTAAACCTCGCCAATGCCCTCCACACCACTGTCAGTAGTGAGTTTAACGAAGACCCAAAATGCACCACCATCATGCGGTGCAGGTGTGCCGACTACGAAAGTCTTAGCACTTACGATCTTCATTAGAGCTCCTTTTCGAACTAGGTTATTTAAGCTACGAACCCAACAGAGCGAAGTGTGAAGTTATTTAGAGAGTTACCCTCAGGGTTACCTGTTCCAAATCCGTCAATCTTTGCACTGTATCCATCTACCTTGTTGTAGAAAGAGGTGATGATGTACGCACCATCGTCATACTCAATCTTCTGAGCGTCGGCGATGATTTCATTACGTACGCTCGTGCTTGTTGTTTTGATAGCTTTCTTAATTAGAGCTTCGTATGAAGCGTTGCTCCAACCAGTCTCTTTTGAGTATCCACCACCCATGTAGACCAACTTTGCATGATCGAGATAACCACGTGCAAGGTAGTAGTCCATGGAGAAGACAGATGCTCCTGGCCAACCATCCCAGAAGTCAGAAGGTGTTGTGACCTTTACGGTTACACCTGCTTGCTTTGCATTAAATGCAAAAATCTGAGGGATAGTGAGCATTCCAGCTGCATCATCTTCAGTCTTGAGTTCCATCTCTGGCAGAGTTACGCCAGACTTCTTAAGAAGTGACTTTGCCTGCTCTGGATCGTAGTCACGCTGCTTTAGCTTCTTATTTGAACCTGGATCGAAGTATCCGAGTACATCGTTTCCGAGTACAGCGTTACCTGCGTATGCCTGCTTTACAACAGCTTCACGGTCGATCATCAAACGGAAAGCTTTACGCACGTCAGGATTGTTGAATGGCGCCTTAAGAGCGTTCATAACGATTGGAACGAATGAACCAGCCTTTGCATTCAAAACCTTGAACTTCTTGTTGGCCTTAACAACACTTATCTGTGATGTTGGAAGGTCTGTAATTGCATCAACCTGGCCACTGATAAGTGCGTTTACGCGGGCAGTCTCATCTGGGAATGAAATCATTTCCACGGAGTCAACATATGGCTCACCTGTGCGCCAGTAGTCTGCGTTCTTTGTGTAAACACTCTTTACGCCTGGTGTAAATGACTTGTACTTGAATGGACCAGTACCCACAGGTGAAGCGGCGTTGTATCCAACCGGAACGATTCCCATTGCGTAGTTAGCGAAGGGTTCGTTGAAAAGCACATCTGCAGCTTTTAGTCCAACTGAGACTGTGTATTTATCAACTTTCTTCAACTTAGCTGCGTCAACTCCAGCAAGTGCGCTTTTGCGAACCGCACCAGTTGCAGGATCCATAACACGCTTGATTGTGAAAATGACATCGTCTGCTGTGAGTTCGCGCCCATTGTGGAACTTAATTCCCTTTTTAACACGAATGGTCCATACATCTCCAGTTTTGTTTGGAGTAAAGGACTCTGCAAGTTCATTAACTAAACCGAACTTTGAGTCACGAACAACTAGGCGATCGTATAACTGGTACTGACGAGCAGTATCAGCAGTGAAGCCTCCGAGGTGAGCATCCTGAGTCTCTTTGGTGCTGCCTGATCCGAGACCGATTCGAAGCACTCCGCCTCTTTTTAGTCTTGCTGTCGCTGCATTAGCAGATGGTGCAAGCATTGCACCGCTACCAGCGATCAGAAGACCACCAGTTGCGGCTCCCATCAGTACGCCACGGCGCGATAGATCGCCGATGCCGCTGTTATCTTGTTCTTGCATTTTGTTTCCTCTCCTAGCTAGGAAAGATAAACGCTCGCGATGGGCGTTTATCTGTACTGCATTTACTTCTTACCGAGACCCTTAGTTGGAGCTCCAATGAGGATCGCGGTATTTCCGAGCGCTAAATCTCCCTCATGCATACGTTGGTGTGCATCAGGAATTTCATCGAATGTCAGCACTTCGCCGAGTGCTGGGTGGATTGCTCCAGATGTGAGCATCTTGTTGAATTCAATCGCTTGCTGATCATTTGTTCCGTGTGAACCTTGGAAACGCTTTTGACGTGTCCAGTGGTAACGAAGATCAACAACAGCTGAGTAGCCAGTTGTACCTGCGCAGATAACAACCATTCCGCCTGGTTCGCAGACAAAGATAGATGTTGGAACTGTTGCCTCACCTGGGTGCTCAATAACGATCGCTGGATCCTTTTTCTCTCCAACAATCTCCCAAATCTTTGCACCGAAGGCACGTGCGCCAGCTGTCCAAGCTTTCTGGCCAGCATCATCTGTCCAGTGTGGAGGAGTGCCCCAATGAGAGAACTCATTACGGTTGATGTATCCCTTTGCGCCAAGCTGCATGCAGTACTCACCGCGCTTGTCATCGGAGACAACGGCAACAGGGATAGCACCAACAGCTTTTGCTAATTGAATAGCCATGGAGCCGACTCCACCTGAACCGCCCCATACAAGAACGACATCGCCCTTCTTTGTATCGTGTGGCGCCCATCCAAACATCATGCGGTAAGCCGTTGTTCCGCAAAGAGTAGAAGCAGCTGCCTCCTCCCATGTAAGGGATGGAGCTTTAGGCAAGCATTGGTGGTCTTGAACAATTGTGAACTGACCGAACGCTCCGTAATTCGTTTGATAGCCCCATGTCTTTGAAGAGCGAGCAATCATTGGATCTTTTCCTGCAAGCACCCAAGGATCATCTGCATCCCACCAACCGTGGTGAACAGCGACTTCATCGCCAACCTTTACAGAGGTAACTCCTTCGCCAACTGCATAAACGATTCCTGCAGCATCGCTACCACCGACGTGAAAATCCTCTGGCTCGCCAGCTTTTTGACGGGCTGCAATAACATCGATTGGAATTCCACGAGCAGCCCATACGTTGTTGTAGTTAATTCCAGCTGCCATAACAGCTACGAGAACTTCACCGCGCTTTGGCTTAGGGGTTGGTACCTCTTCTATTTGAAATGCATCCTTTGGTTCGCCAAGACGATTAGATCGAATTACATGGGCAAACATCGTTGGAGGAACTTCGCCTATTGGCGGAAGCGTTCCGATTGGATAAGCACTCATCGTTGAGGTCCAACTTTCTTGTACGGCTCTAATGGATGGCTTGAAACTAGGTGTCGGTACGATTCCATACAACTAGGGTTGTGCATATGGCAAATAACGGTTTAGCATCGCGTCATGAGCTCTAAACGCCAGACCAACTCAGCTGGACTTCGCCGAGACATCGAACTCCTCGAGGTGCTTGGAAAGCATGAGACTGAGCATCGATCTGGGCTTGGGGTCATCAGAATCGCCGAGTTAGCCGGGCGAGAGAAGACACAGGTCTCGCGTGCGCTATCAACTTTGGCAGAGCAAGGCTTGGTCGATCGAGATCCGAAGACTTTGTTGTATCGATTAGGTTGGCGCCTCTATGCATTGAGTGCACAAACCTATGAAGCACACCTTGTTGCTGTTGCAACACCGTACCTACGTCGCTTGGCGGAGTTAACACAGGAGACAACTCATCTTTGCGTTCTTCGACAGGATGAGGTCTTGACGCTATCTACCGCATCTCCTGCTCACGGTTTTCGTGCGGTGTGGGAAGGTCTGACCTCACCGGCGCCTTCAACATCGGCTGGTCGTGTTTTAGTTTGCGAATGGGATGAAACCTCAATCCGTTCCAAGTGGACAGCGCCCATGCTCGCAAGTGTGAGCGGGGTGCGAAAGTTTGCTTCAACCGATGAGTTTGCATCTGAGCTTTTGAAGATTCGCCAACAGGGTTTTTCTATCGTGGATGAAGAGTTTGAAATTGGAGTAGTTGGATGCTCAGCCCCTATTCGTGATGCATCTGGTCGAATCGTAGCTGCACTCAATATAGGAGCTCCTAAGTCAAGATTAGAGAGCAAACTTGATCAAGCCGCCCGCATAACTCGTAAGGTTGCGCGTGAGCTTTCGGAGACCCTTTACGCTCCGCTCTAGCGGCGTTGCCTAAATAACACTTGCCATTTGCGCATCTTTGGTGCGAAAGCACCCTTGAGTTCGTTACATTTCAACCAACTCAATGAGGAGCGAAATGTCACAACGACATATATATCCATTCACCTTTGGTGACATGTCCCAGAAAGATTTGCTGGGCGGAAAAGGTGCAAACCTTGCCGAAATGGTGCGCATCGGATTACCGGTTCCTCCTGGATTTACAATTGCAACAACGGCATGCCGTGAGTATTTGAAGTCTGGTGAGTTTCCAAAAACACTCCGACAGGAGATATCTGAATCTCTGAGCGCTCTTGAAAAAGAGCTCGGTAAAACATTTGGCGGAAGCAAGAATCCCCTTCTAGTCTCAGTTCGATCCGGTGCAAAGTTTTCTATGCCAGGCATGATGGAGACAGTCCTTAACGTTGGAATAACTCCAGAGGTAGCCCAATCGATGGCAGATACTTCCGGCAATCCTCGCTTTGCATGGGACTCATACCGTCGCTTTATTGAGATGTACGGAAAAATTGTCTGCGATGTTGCACCTGATGAGTTCCATAAGGTTGAAGCGCGAACACTAACTACCTATAAAGTTGAAAGCTTGCAGTTACTCGATGTTGAAGGACTTAAGGTTTTGGCCGATGGATTTATCAAGGTTATTGAAGCTGCCACTGGCAAGAGCTTTCCAACCGATCCTCGCGAACATCTCATCGACTCTATCGAAGCGGTTTTTAAATCCTGGAACTCTGAAAGAGCTCAGCTCTATCGTCGCCGTGAACGCATCCCTTCTGATTTGGGAACTGCGGTAAACATTCAATCTATGGTCTTTGGAAATCTAAGTGATGACTCTGGAACCGGTGTTGCATTTACTCGCAATCCATCGACAGGGGAGATCGGTGCCTACGGTGATTACTTACAGAAAGCCCAAGGCGAAGATGTTGTAGCAGGTATTCGAACACCGATGTCACTTGATGAGTTTGGAAAGCTAGAACCTAAGACACATGGTGAGTTAGAGAAGATCATGGTTCTTCTTGAAAAACACTACAAAGATCTATGCGACATCGAGTTCACCATTGAAAAAGGCAAGCTCTATATTCTGCAAACTCGCGTCGGCAAGCGCACTGCAGAGGCAGCATTTCGTATCGCACTTCAGTTTGTCGATGAAGGCAAGATAACAATGGATGAAGCTCTCACTCGCACAAGTGGTGATCAGCTTGCGATGTTAATGTTCCCTCAGTTTGATACGCGAGGAAGTTTGACAGAGATTGCGAGAGGAATACCCGCCTCACCTGGGGCAGCTGTCGGCGAAGCGGTCTTCGACTCCAAGAGAGCATTTGATTTGAGCAAAGCCGGTAAGAAGGTAATTCTTGTCCGACGCGAGACAAGTCCTGATGACCTCGTTGGAATGGTTGCAGCTGAGGGTATTTTGACCAGCAGGGGTGGCAAGACTTCTCACGCCGCTGTTGTTGCACGCGGTATGGGAAAGACAGCAATATGTGGAACAGACTCAATCTCTGTTGATGAGCGAGCAAACTTATTTACAGTGGGTGCACACACAATCTATGAAGGCGATGTTATTTCAATCGATGGAACGACAGGAATCGTTTACTTGGGCTCTGTACCTGTTGTTGCATCATCAGTTACCTCATACCTTGAAGGAAGATTGTCTGCAGAAAGCGATGAGGCATCTCCGGTTGTAAAGGCGGTAGATCGAATCCTCTCTCACGCTGACTCTAAGCGAGCTCTTGAGGTTAGAACCAACGCCGATACACCTGAGGATGCAATTCGAGCCAGAATTCTTGGAGCTCAAGGTGTTGGACTTTGCCGCACAGAGCACATGTTTTTGGGAGCACGTCGTTCATATGTTGAACGCTTAGTACTTGCAGAGAATGAGGATGTACAGCGCGGAGTAATCAGCGAGATGGAGCCTCTTCAACGCGCAGATTTCGTCGGAATTATGATGGCGATGTCTGGGCTTCCGGTAACTATTCGCTTACTAGATCCACCGCTACATGAGTTTTTACCTCCTCTGACAGAGTTAAGCGCTCAGGTCGCTCGCAGTGAGGCGTTAGGTGAGGAGATTTCTCCACGAGATCGTGCACTCTTTGCAGCGGTACGACGTTTACATGAAGCCAACCCAATGCTTGGACTTCGTGGAGTTCGCCTTGGAATTCTTATTCCAGAGCTTTACAAGATGCAGGTTCGAGCCTTAGTTCACGCCTACTTAGAGGTAAAAAAGTTAGGACATGATCCAAAGCCTGAGGTCATGATTCCGTTGGTATCTACTCAACGCGAGCTTTTGTACTTGCGCGAAACCCTCGAGCAGGAGATTGCGCATACTTTCAAAGGCAGTAAGCAAGACTGTGAAATCCCAATTGGCACGATGATTGAGACTCCTAGAGCTGCGATTACCGCTGATCGACTTGGTGTGCACGCCGACTTCTTCTCCTTTGGAACAAATGATTTAACACAGCTAACATGGGCCTTTAGTCGAGATGATGTTGAATCCACCTTCTTGCCTCGCTACTTAGATTTAGAGCTCGTTCCCTTTAATCCTTTTGAGTCTCTAGATGAGGCGGGGGTAGGAATCCTGGTTGGCAAGGCTGTTGAGTTAGCTAGAGGTTTGCGCAGCGACTTTAAGCTTGGTATCTGCGGAGAGCATGGAGGAGATCCTCGCAGCATTCACTTCTTCCATAAACTCGGATTGAACTACGTATCCTGCTCGCCATTTAGAGTGCCAATCGCTCGTTTGGAGTCAGGAAGAGCAGCCGTTGCAAAGTAAAGGTTTCGCAAACAATTTTCTACGCTTAAGCGTGATGTGGATAGTCGGTGGAGCGATCTATCCATTCTTAAGTGAGGTAACGAAAGAGGTTGAGTTACTCAACATCATCTTCATTCGTTCGGTGGGAGCTGCATTAATTCTCCTACTAGCTGTTGCGGTCACTAATCCAGCCTCGTTTAAACTGGTGAAGTTTGATAAGCGATTAATCCCGATAACAATCTCTGCGCTTATTTTTTCACCAATCGTCGGTGGAGCCGTTGCATGGTCTAGCTCTCAAGAACCAGGAGCGGTTATTGCTCTCATCTACTCAATTCTGCCCGCTATCGCCGTTGTCTACGCATCGATTAAGGGCATAAAGCCAACTCGTAACTCAGTTCTGGGTGTAACAATTGCAACTGTTGCAGTCGCATTTCTAGTTGGCGCTCCTGATGAACCAATTTCAGCGCTTGGAACATTCGTTGCCCTCTTATCTGTACTCGCTTGGTTTGCTGCAACGCAGATTTGGATTACCCATGTCACTGGATACCCAGTCCTCTTAGGGACAGCGATTCAAGTCTCTATTAGTGCGATTGCAGTAGGTCTACTTAAACTCTTTATCCCAACCTCTCCAATTGCTTCCTCTGACATTTTTAATTTCAATATGATTTTCTTGATTTGGGCGTTGGCTGCGCAGTACTGGGCATATCTTGCACTCACTAATCGCGTATCTCCAGAGCTCTTAACCTCTTTTGCCTTCATCAATCCACTGGTTGCAGGTGCCATTGGTTTTTTCATCTTCGACCAAAGTGTTTCTAGTATTCAGATAATTGCCGGAGTAATACTTCTGGTAGGCGTGTATATCGTGGTTCGAGAGGATTTGAAGAAGGTTCGCTAAAGTGCTCAGGTGAGCGATATGTCAGCAAAGGTGCGATCAGCCCTTGATGTTGCTGTAGCTGCTATTGGTGGATCACCGCGTGAGGGCCAGATTGAGATGGCCGAAGCTGTAGCAAACGCTCTTACAGATAGACACCACTTAATGGTGCAGGCGGGAACAGGCACCGGAAAATCCCTTGCATACCTTGTTCCAGCTTTAGTTCATGGACGAAAGGTATTGATCGCAACTGCCACCTTAGCGTTGCAGAGGCAGTTAGTAGAGCGCGATTTACCTGCGGTTGTTC
>CAIMCU010000105.1 GCA_903839585.1 uncultured Actinomycetes bacterium
AGGGCTAAACATCGGTGTCCTCTTTCTAACAGCCAAAGATGGCATGGAGGACAAGGTCGCCGGCTTAACTATCGGTGGCGATGATTACATGACAAAGCCTTTTAGCCTTGAAGAGTTAGTTGCGCGTTTGCGTGCACTTCTTCGGCGCATAGGTGTTGCAGAGATTGCTACCGATGATGAAAAGATTCGATTTGCAGATCTTGAGTTAAATGAAGCGACCCACGAAGTTCGCAGAGCCGGAAACCTCCTTGAGCTCTCACCAACTGAGTTCACATTATTGCGCTACCTTTTAATAAACGCCGACCGAGTTGTCTCTAAGTCGCAGATTCTTGATCACGTATGGCAGTACGACTTTCGCGGTGATGCCGGAATTGTTGAAACCTATATCTCCTACCTTCGAAAGAAGATAGACGCCTATGAACCCGCATTAATCCATACTGTACGCGGTGTTGGATATCGCTTAAGGCTTCCAACTAACAAATGAGGATCAACAACCCTGTTGCACGCTGGAGCTTAGTAAACCGATTGGTATTAGGTGTTGTAATCCTTTCAACTATTGGTTTCGCTGCTTCAGATATTGCTGCTCAGAAAATGTTGCGCGGGTACTTAGTCCATCAGATCGATGATCAGTTAAATAACGTTGTAAACGGCTCTTTAGATCGCATTCTCCGTTCAGGTGTAGCCCCACGTGAGGGAGACGATGATGAAGAGAGAGGAAGAGAGCGGCGCGCTCTACCGCTTCCACCATTACAGAGTCTGCCAACATCTACCTCGCTAACACTTATCAATACAAAAGGTGAGGTAGTGGGTGCGATTGGTGGAGACTTGAGCAGCGCCAACTTTGCAGATTACATATCGGGAATAACAGCGAATGGAATTAAAAATCGCGATAGCGTTCCCTTTACCTTTGAAAGTAATGAGGCAAAGTTCCGTGTCATAGTCAGAGTACTTCCCGATGAGGCAGGTTCAATACTTGTCGCGCAATCACTCGATGACATGCAAAGAACGCTCAATCGATTGCAGCTCCTTTTTATACTTATTGGCGGCGTACTTATCCTCGTTATTGGTTTTGCTTCGCGCGCTGTTGTACAGATTGGTTTACGCCCTCTTGTAGAGGTCGAGAAAACAGCGGAAAAGATCGCCGGTGGAGATCTCTCAGCTCGCCTTCCCGATTCAAAGCCAGGAACTGAGGTTGGAAGGCTAGTTAGCTCGCTCAACTCAATGCTCTCCCGCATTGAGGGCTCCTTTGCGGCGCGGGCTGAAAGCGAAAACAAACTCCGTCGATTTGTAGCCGATGCATCGCATGAGCTTCGAACTCCTATCACCGCAATACGTGGCTTTGCTGAACTCCATCGCCAAGGAGCTGTTGCAGATGGCGTACCAACAAAGGAGTTACTGGGCCGCATCGAAGGTGAGTCAAAGCGAATGGGCTCCTTAGTTGAGGATCTACTCCTCCTTGCAAGGCTTGACCAATCCCGCGAGATGGAGAACAAGCCCGTTGATTTAACTGAATTAGTTAAGGATGCGGTTGCATCTGCTCAAGTAGCTGGACCACAACACCCTGTTCACTTTAAGGAGCCAAAAGGTGAGCACTTCATTCTGGGTGATGCCGATCGTATCCATCAAGTTGTTGCAAACCTATTAGCGAATGCTCGTGCGCATACACCTGCCGGAACCAAGATAGATGTTGCACTTTCACAGAGTGAAGATGGAATCTCTCTTTCAGTTGCAGATAACGGTCCTGGGTTGAGTGAAGAACACCAAGAACATATCTTTGAAAGATTCTTCCGTGCAGATCCATCACGTAAACGCACCGATGGTGAAGGCAGTGGTCTTGGTTTATCTATCGTCGA